>JBKOUH010000311.1:0-3154 GCA_046723285.1 Pseudomonadota bacterium | reverse complement strand
CTATTGCACGATGTGGGCCGACGGCTTCAACGCGCTCTGGAAGCACGTCGCCGACAAGGCGGCGTTCGTGCTCGTCAACAATGACGAGCCGGCCGATCAGGCGCGCGTGGCCGAGGCGCGCGGCTGGTCGTTCCCGATGGTTTCGGCGCGGGGCACAACGATGTTCCGCGACATGGGCTTTGCCGACGCCAAGGGCGAGTGGTATCCGGGTGTCTCGACGCTCGTGCGCAAAAAGAACGGCACGATCGAACGCTACGGCGCCGCCACCTTCGGGCCCGGCGACAAGTTCAACAGCGTCTTCAGCTTCTTCGAGCTCTTGCCGAAGCGCTGAGCGGGGCCAAGGCGGGCGCTCTGGCGTTTGGCGGCGGCTTGGGCGAATATCTCTGCCCTCGCCGCCACCCATTCCAGCGCCGCCGCCTCCTTATGCCCGACGTCACGATCTACGGTCCGGCCATGAGCACTTACGTGCGCGCGGCACGCATGGCCTGCGCCGAGAAGGGCATCACGCACGCGCTCGAAGAGGTGGATTTCAGCTCCGAGGACTATCGCCGCCTGCACCCGTTCAACCGAGTGCCGGCGATGCGCCACGGAGATTTCGTGCTCTACGAAACCGAGGCGATCTGCCGCTACGTCGACCGCGTCTTCCCCGGCCCGGCGCTGCAGCCCAGCGAGATCAAGGCGCGGGCGCGCATGGACCAGTGGCTGAGCGCCATCGGCGACTATGTCTATGCGGTCATGATCGAGGAGCTGTGCTGGGAGCGGCTCGTGATCCCGATGGGCGGCGGCCAGCCCGACGAGGCGAAGATCAAGGCCGCGGTGCCGAAGGTGAAGGAGCAGCTCGCCATCTTCGAGGCAGCGCTGAAGACCAGCGATTTCCTCGCCGGCGCCGCGCTCAGCCTCGCCGACCTGATGCTATTTCCGATCCTCGTCTATGTGAAGGCGACGCCGGAGGGGAAGGCCTTGCTGCAAAAGGCGCCGAAGGTCAACGCTTGGCTCGCGCGTGTCGCGGCGCGGCCCTCGGCCGCCGCCACCGATCCGGCGCGCGGCGGATGACGATGTCGCTTCCGGTCATCACCGGGCTTTATGCCGGCATCTTGGGCTTCGTCGGCCTCATCCTCGCGTCGCGCGTGGTGCAGAACCGCCAGCGCCACCGCATCGCGCTCGGCGACCGCGGCAACGAAGAGATGCAGCGCGCGATGCGCGTGTTCGGCAATTTCACCGAATACGTGCCGATGATCCTGCTGCTAATCGGCTTCGGCGAGATGCTCGGCGCCCACAAATGGCTGACCCACGCGCTCGGCGTCAGCCTCGTCGTCGCGCGCCTGCTGCACGCCTGGGGTCTCTCGCGCACCAGCGGCACCAGCACCGGCCGCCTCCTCGGCGTCACCCTTACCTGGCTGGCATTGCTGGTCTCGAGCGCGATGCTGATCTGGCTCGCGCTCGGGCAAATGGGGTTGGCGCGCGCCGCCTAAGCCGCGCGCGGACCGATCACTTCCTTCAAGCGCGCCAGCGCTTCGTCGCGGCCGGGGCGGAAATCCTCGCCGATCCACCATTCCTCGATCTGGCGCAGCGCGCTGCCGACGGCCTCGCCGGTGGGGACGCCGAGGGCCAACACGTCCTCGCCCTTGACCGGGAGCGCCAGCGGCTCCCAGGCCTCGACCTCGTCGAGGATGCGCTCGAGCGCGGCGTTGTCGGGCGTGCCCGCGTTCGCCCAATGGAGCAGCGCGCGGTCGACCAGCAATTCGGGGCCGAGTCGGTAGCAGGCGCGGCGCACCGCGCGCTCGTCGGGCGGCGGCACGAAGCGCGGTTCGGGTGACGCGAGCGCCTCGATGCGCTCGCGATCCTTGTTGGAAAAGCGCAAGCGCAGCGCGACCGCCTCGGCCTGGGTCGACTCCTTCAGCAGCGTCGCCAGCCGGCGCACCGGATCGGTCGCGCGCACGCGCTCGCCCCAGCGCCGTTCGATGGCGACGAGGCGCGAGAGGCGCTGGATCTCGCTCGCCTCCGCGAGATAAGCGGCGAGGATGCGGTCGTTGTGCATCAACACCAGCACGTCGTGCGGCGAGGGAGCGGCCAACAGCTTCAGCGTTTCGTCGCGCAGGCGCTCGGCCGAGAGCGTGGCGAGCTGCTCGGCTGCGGCACGGCAGGCCGAGCGCGCCGATGCGTCGGGCGCGCCGCGTCCGTAATGGGCGAGGAAGCGATAGAAGCGGAGGAGGCGCAGCACGTCCTCGCGGATGCGCTCCTTGGCGTCGCCGACGAAGCGCACGCGGCCTTGGCGCAGATCCTTGAGCCCGCCGAAATAGTCGAACACCTCGCCGGCGGGCCGGCACGAGAGCGCGTTCATCGTGAAATCGCGCCGCGCGGCATCGGCTTCCCAATCGTCGGTGAACGCCACTTTCGCATGGCGCCCGTAGGTCTCGACGTCCTTGCGGAGCGTCGTGATCTCGTAGGGCCGATGCGCCGAGACGGCCGTGACGGTGCCGTGCGCGATGCCGGTCGGCACCACTTTGAGGCCGGCGGCCTCGAGCAGCTTCGTCGCTTCTTCGGGCACGAGCGGCGTCGCGATGTCGACGTCCTTGACCGCACGGCCGAGGATCGCGTCGCGCACGCAGCCGCCGACGAAGCGCGCCTCGGCCCCGCCGCCGGTGAGCGCTTTGATGATCGCCTGCGTCTCGGCGGCGATCATCCAGGGCTGGGGCGTGATCTTCTCGACCGGCTTCATGGCGATCAGGGCTTCAGGCTCGGCGGATGGAACGGCACGTTGGGCGAATGCGCGGTCAGCACGTCGAGCAGGAAGAAGCTCGCGATCGTGAGGACAAGGCCGGCGACCACCGCCCAATACCAGTTGCTGTGCTCCCAGGGCGGCTCGGGCTCGCCGGCCACGCGCGCCCGCCAGCGCCGCCAAAACAGATAGGCGGCGTAAAGCAGGACCGGGAACAGGAAGATCGCGAGCTGTTGGACGACGACGCGCATCAGTCTCGGAGCAAATCGTAAAGGTTCATCAGCATCGCGGCGGTGGCCCCCCAAATGTATTTGTCGCCATAAGGCATGGCATAAAAGCGGCGCTCCACGCCATTGAAGACACGGCTCTCGCGCCTGTGATTGGCGGGATCGAGGAAGTGGGCGAGCGGCACCTCGAACACGGCCTCGACCTCGG
>JBKOUH010000424.1:0-8519 GCA_046723285.1 Pseudomonadota bacterium | reverse complement strand
CTAGAGCGGTTGCTCGCGGGGCCGAGGCGCGAAAACCACCACGCCGGGCTTAACAAATAGGCCGATGGCCGCGGCCTGCGCGACCCAGTTTGCCCTGGCCGCGCCACAGTGTTTCCCCCTAGTATCGGCCGTCAGTTTACGGATTCGAGATGTATCTGCCGGCCCAGGCCCTTTACGTCCTGCCCTTCTTCGCGGCGCTGATCGCGCTGGAAGTGTACTTGTTCCACCGCAAGGGCCGCGATTATCCGTGGCGCGAGTCGCTCGCCTCGCTGGGCGTCTGGGTAGGCCGCATCGCGACCGGCCTGGCGGGCACGGTCGTCACCGCCCTCGTTTACGGCGCGGTATGGGAGATGACGCCGCTGCGCGTCCCGCTCGACAATGTGTGGAGCTGGGCCCTGCTCTTCGTCGGGCTCGAGTTCTGTTACTACTGGTTCCACCGCTATTCGCACGAAATCCGGTGGATGTGGGCGACGCACAGCGTCCATCACTCGGCCGAGCGCATCCATCTCATCGCCGCGTACCGGCTCGGCTGGACGACGCTGATTTCGGGCGGTTGGCTTTTCTACCTGCCGCTCGTGGCGCTCGGCTTCCACCCGGCCGCCGTTCTGCTGATGCTCAGCATCAACCTCGCCTATCAGTTCTGGCTGCACACCGAGGCGATCGACAAGCTGCCGCGCTGGTTCGAGTATGTGTTCAACACGCCCTCGCACCACCGCGTGCACCATGCGGTGAACCCGGCCTATCTCGACCGCAACTACGGCGGCGTCGTCATCGTCTTCGACCGCTGGTTCGGCACCTTCGCCGAGGAGCGCGCGGAAGATCCGTGCAAATACGGCCTCGTCGACCCCAATCCGAGCCGCAACCCGTTCGTGATCGCTCTGCGCGAATGGGCGCGGCTGGCGCGCGACCTCTGGCGCGCGCGCGACTGGCGCGAGCGCTTCGCCTTTGCGTTCGGCGCGCCGGGCTGGAAGCCCGGGGGCGGCCTGACGGCGGCCGAGGTCAGGCGCGCGGCCGGCCTCCCGGCCTGATCGCGGCGTTCGGGAAGCCTCTAGCGCAACCCGGCGGCGGCGTTCTAAGACAGTTGCAGAAAAAACGAAGTCTGGGAGCCGCCATGTCACTTCGTCCGATCGCCGTCATTCTGCTGGCCGGTCTCGCGCTCGCCGCCTGCGACCGCCAACGCAGCCTCAACCCGTTCGCCTCGAGCGGGCCCTACGAAACCCATTGCCGCGCGGCGCTCGACTATCTCGTTTCGCGCGAAGCCGAGAAGGCGAGGATTTCCGTCGAGGATTCGAGCGAGCGCCCGCGTGACAATCTGACGGCAGTGACGATCGTCTACGTCCAGGGCGAATCGCGGCGGCTGTTCACCTGCATCTATCAGCCCAACGTACCGAACCGCATGGTCGCCGGCTCCTATCGCGGGCAGAGCCTGACGCCGGCGCAGCTCGACGAAGTGAACGCCGCCGCCGCGCGGCGCCGGTGAGCTCCGACGACCTCGTCGCGCGTGCTCGCGCCATCGCCGAGGCGGCGCATCACGGCCAGGTCGACAAGGCGGGCGCTCCCTATTTCGCGCACCCGGCGCGCGTCGCCGCTGCGCTCGCGGATTCCGAGGCACGCGCGGTCGCCTATCTCCATGACGTCGTCGAGGATTGCCCAGGCTGGACGCTCGCGCGCCTCGCCCAAGAAGGCATGCCGCCTGCGGTCGTCGCCGCCGTCGATGCGCTGACCAAGCGCGCGGGCGAAGACAACGAGGCCTATCTCGCGCGCGTGCTCGCCAATCCGTTGGCCGTGCGCATCAAGATCGCCGATCTTCGCGACAATATGGATCTGTCGCGCATCGCGACACCCACGCGGAAGGACCGCAAGCGCCTCGAGAAATACAAGCGCATGCTGCCGCGGCTCGAGGCGGCGCTTGAATCCTGAACTGACGTCTCTGGTCAAAACGCGCCCTCGCGCGATTTGACAGAAGCTCGGCCCTTGCCGAGCGTCTCAAACCTCGGGCAACTTCTTCGCGAGCTCCACCATCGTCAGCATTTCGCGCTGCTCGTCGTCGAGATAGGGGACGCCGATCCCGTATTCCTTCCAGCGCGCCTTGATCTTGGCTTCGAGCGCGGGATCGAGCTTGTTGATCGGCGGATAGCGGCGGTTGCCGTATTCCGGGCGGCGCTCGAGCTCCCAATTGCGCGTGGCGTCGATCAGCACGCGCGTCCACTCGCCGGTGCCGTATTTCGCCGGATTGGCCTTCTCGGGCGGCGTCGAGGGATCGAGCACCGAGCCGAAGGTGGGACCGTAGAATACGATGTCGCCCATGCCGGCGTTGACGCGGAACGCCATCGCCCAATCGAGCGCCACCGGGTCGCGGATGTCGACGTCTTCCTCGACGACCATCACGTTCTTCCAGAACCATTGCCCGGCGGCGGTGCCCCAGAGCGCGGCCCCCACCTGCTGCGCGTGGCCGCGATACATCTTGCGGATCTGCACGACGATGTTGGTGCCGGTCGAGACCGGCGGCATCCAGCAATCGGTGACGCCGGCGACGCCGGCATCCTCGAGCATGTTCCACGCGATCGCCGACCAGGCATAGGCGCAGAGCAGCGAATCCTCGGACGGGAAGCCGGGGCGCGCGCCTTCGAGCGCGCCGCGCAGGATGGGATCGTTGCGGTGCGTGACGCAGGTGACGCGCAGCACCGGCTTCGGCGAGGGCTTGCCGCCGAGATAGCCCGGATATTCGGCGAACGGCCCCTCTTCCTCGAACGTCGCCGGATCGGGATCGATGAAGCCTTCGACGACGATCTCGGCGCTGGCCGGCACGTGCAGCGGCACGGTCTCGCACGGCACGAGATCGACCGGGCGGCCGAGGATGGCGCCCATCATGTCCCATTCGCAGATGTGCTTCGGGAACGGGCTGCCGGCGCAGAACGGCAACACGTCGTGCCAGCCATGCGCGACCGCGACCGGCATCGGCTTCGCGGTGTCGCGCGCCTGCTGGAAATGCCCGCCCCAGCCCTGCGTCGGGATCAGCAGCTTGCCGATCTTGCGCCGGCCGATGATCTGCCCGCGATAGAGCCCGATATTGTCGCGGCCGGTCGCGCGGTCTTGCGTCACGACTCCGCAGAACGTGTCGAGATAGCGCCCGCCGTCGGACTTGTGCCATTTCGGCGCCGGGAAATCCCAGAGATTGATCTCTTCGTCGCGGAGGATGTTTTCCTTGACCGGCCCGGTCTCGACGATGCGCGGCGGAACGGGCCTCCGGAACGTCTCCTTCAAATGACGGACGATGGCCTTGTCGGGCGTGTTCTTGGCGAGGCCGAGCAGCAGCTCGATCTGCCGCTTGTTGCCGACGCCGCTGGTCATGAACTTGGTGCAGCGGCCCTTCTCGTAGTCGGCGATGCGCTCGAACAGCAGCGCGGGTCCGCCTTGCGCGAGATTGGCGCGCGCGATGGCGCCGATCTCCTCCTCCCAGTCGACCTTGGCGGTGACGCGCGCGAGCTGACCCGCGGCGTCGAGCTCGTCGAGCCAGGTCCTGAGATTGGGGCCGTCCTGCGACGCCACAGAGTCGCGCCGCCGCGGCTTGGCGGGGACTTCGTTCATCCGCTCCTCCCTCGAGCGGACGGAAGCTAGCACGCCGCCGCAGCGAACGGCATATCCCCGAAGTCGAGAGCGGCCGGTCCACCCCACGTGGACCGGCCGCTCTCCGCTTCGCCTCGGAGACGCGCGCTAGGTGTTTGCGTTCTAGCCACGCGATCGGTGCCGCGCTGTGAACGGCTTCACCGCCCGTTCATCTCCGATTTACGTTGGCCGATTTCCGGACCGGGCAGCGCAGCATGATCCGTTTGACTACGTGATCGGCTGCGCTCGGCCTAAGCGGCGGCGCGGGATTTGGTCGCCGCCCCCGGCGCGCGGGGCGGCGATGTCTATTGGCTGGCTCACGGCGAGAACGGGATCGGCCGTCCCCGGCGAGGCCCGCGGCGGATGCCGGGCATCGTCGCCGCGCGTCGCGATCTCCCGGTCGAAGGATTATGCGCAGTCGACCGGGAATTCGGCGAAGTGGTTGCGGGTGCCGTCGCATGTGGGCGCTTCAGCAGTTGGTGCCGCGCACGTTGCCACTCGCTTCAAACGACGCATCGCCTGCTCGTGCCGACGACGAGCGTCGCGGCCGCAACGCGCGCACGACCGCGCCCTCGACGGCGCGGCCGTAGCGCGACTCCTCGCCGGCGGCGATGGATTGCAATTGGAGTTGACGGTGGCGCTGAAGCTCGGCCACCTCGGCGTCGTGCTGCTCCTGGGATTTGTGGTGGCCGCAGCTGCAGCCCTCGCGATTCAGCGGAATTTCGGGGTCGAATGGATCGTCGAAGCTGGACATCGGCTCCTCGCTGACAACAGATCGCATCGCTAGAGGAGCAAGAGCCGTGCCATCCCTACGGACTGATGATCCTGGCCGAGCCAAGGCCGATCGGGAGCATTTGCCGCGATATTCCGCAGATCGCCGCCCGCGTTTCGACCAATTCCTGCGCGAAGCCTGGGCGGATTGGCGGTGGGTGGACCAGTCGGCTCCATGCGAGAATACTCGCGGCCGCCGTCCGTATCTGCCTCAAGGTCCGGCGTGGGTTGGATGATGTCGCCGCAAAACGGAATGTGGGTGGTGTGGGGCAGCTGGGCCGTGACGTGGGCCGCGGCCGCGGCGTGGACCGACCGCGCCACCGCAGGCCGCGGGGGCCGCGAATCGCTTGTCTACTACGGCCCCATCGTCGGCGGCGCGATTCTCGTGTTCGGCTTCGGCTTGGACCAGTTCGTGCCGGCAGCGTTGAAGTGGAGCATCGGAGCCGCGGCGGGCTGGGCGATGGTGGGTGTCGCCGCAGCCGGCTTCCACTTATGCTGGTGGGCGCGGCAGCATCAGGGCCGCCTCTGGTCGAGCGCCATCGCGCGCACCGAAAACCATCGTGTCGTCGACACCGGCCCCTACGCGCTGGTGCGCCATCCGATCTACACCGGTATCTATATCGCTCTCGCCGCCACCGCAGCCGTGCGCGGCGCCGTGCCCGCGGCGCTTGGCGCCGTCGCGATGGCCTTCGGCTGGTACGTGAAGGCACGGATCGAAGAGCGCTTCCTGCGCGAAGAGCTCGGCGCCGAAAACTACGAGGCCTATGCGCGGCGCGTGCCGATGCTGGTGCCGTTCGTGCGGCTTTGACAGCCGGATCTCTTATGTCCCGGATCTCGCCGATCGGCGACGGCGGGCCGCGCTTAGCCGCTCCGCTTCCGGACGGCGCGGGGCGACGCGCCGAAGCGTCCCTTGAATGCGCGGCTGAAATGCGCGCTGTCGTTGAAGCCCCAGCGGAGAGCGATTTCGGTGATGGAACGGGCGCGCTGGCGCGGATCCTCGAGGTCCGCGCGGCTCCGGTCGAGGCGGCCGCGGCGGATCGCGGCGGCGACCGAATCACCGCTTTCGCGGAACAGCCGGTGGACGTGCCGCACTGAAATACCGTGCGCCGCGGCGACACGGGCGGGAACCAGCGCGGGATCGGCGAGGTTGTCGCGGAGATACGCGTTGATCCGCATCAGCAGCGCGGCGGATCCGCGAGAGAAAACCGCCGCACCGGCTTCCGACGTGGCCTCCAGCGACGTGGCGAGCAGGTCGAGCGCGTGGCGGCCGACGGCTTCGGCTTCGGGCGGCGCGAAACGCCGGCGCTCGCGCGCGAGCGTGGCCAGGGTGCCCGCGAGCAGCGCGCCAATCGGCGAGCCGCCGGCGATGCGCGCGGCCGTGACCGCCCGCATCGAGCGCAAACGGCTCTCGAGCTGATGGCGCGGACAATGCAGCACGATCTGCCGAATCGGCTCGGGGGCATAGAACGTGTAAGGCCGCGTCGTATCGACGATGGCGGCGGCGCCGGGGACAAGGCGCGCTTCGCGCCCGTCTTGCGCGACGATCATCGTGCCCGATCGCTGCAGAATCAGAATGGCGTATTCGGCGCTTGCCCGCGCGATCTCCGCCGCCCGCCGCTCGACCCGCACCGGCGTCGTGTGCAGCTCGGCGAACATAGTATCGCCGAGCGGGGTGAGATCGATGCCGGCCCCGAACGGAGAGTCGCTGAGCCGCGTCACGTGGAGATCGACATAGGTGCGGCAGGCCACTTCGACCCAGTGGCCGAAATGGTCGGTCGTCAGGGACTGTCCCGTGGACATGCGCTCGCCCGCCTCTCCCGCGGGAGGGTATCTTGCGGCCCGAGGCGAGTCACGCGCGGTCAAATCCGGTGGCGCCGATGGGCAAGAGCGTGGCAACGGCCGGTGGCAGGATGGCGCCTCGCCAATCGAAGGCCTTTGCCATGCCGCTCAATCATCCGAAGTTCAAGGCCGCCGCCGTGCAAGCGGCGCCAGCCTATCTCGATCTCGACGCCTCGGTCGCCAAGACGATCGATCTCATCGGCGCGGCGGCCCGCGGCGGAGCTCGGCTCGTGGCATTTCCCGAATGCTGGATTCCGGGCCACCCGCTGTGGACGCTGCTCGATTCGGTGGCCTGGGGAATGCAGTTCGTGCAACGCTATTTCGACAACGCGATGACCGCGACCGGCGCCGAGATGCAGGCGATCCAGGCCGCCGCGCGCGAGCATGCGATCCACGTCGTCTTCGGCTATGTCGAGCGGGCCGGCGGCAGCCTCTATATGGGCCAGGCGATCATCGACGAGGCCGGGAACCGCCTCGCGGCGCGCCGCAAGCTCCGCCCGACGCATGTGGAGCGCACGGTGTTCGGCGAGGGCGACGGCAGCGACTTGAAGGTGCACGACACCGCGATCGGCCGCCTCGGCGCGCTGAACTGCTGGGAGCACATTCAGCCGCTGGTCAAACAGGCGATGTTCAGCCAGCACGAGCAGGTTCACGTCGCATCGTGGCCGTCCTTTTGCGTGGCCGACGCGGCCTACGCGCTCGGCGCCGGCGCCAATCTCGCCGCCTCGCAGGTCTATTCCCTTGAGGGCCAGTGCTTCACGATCGCCTCGGCCGCGGTGTTCTCCGAGGCGATGTCGAAGATGATATGCGACACGCCGTTCAAGCAGCAGTTCATGAGCCCGGGCGGCGGCGCCGCGATGATCTACGCGCCCGACGGCCGGCCGCTCACCGCGCCGCTGCCGCCGACCGAGGAAGGCATCGCCTACGCCGACATCGACCTCGGCATGATTTCGCTGGCCAAGGCCTTCGCCGACCCCGCCGGCCACTATAGCCGCCCCGACGTGCTCCAGCTCGCCTTCGACCCGACCCCGAAGCGCCGCGTTGTCGAGATCGAAGCGGTACCCGCGCCGTTCCGCCCCGAAGGCGCGCCCGCCCCGGCGCCGGAGCGCAAAGTGCCGGAGAGCGCGGTGGCGGAATAGCGGCGCGCGCTTAGATCTTCTTCGCGCGCTTTTCCCAATACGGCTCCTTCAGCACGTTCTTCTGGATCTTGCCAATCGGCGTCTTCGGGAAGTCGGTGACGAATTTGACGAGGCGCGGGCGCTTGAAGCGCGCGAGATGCTGCTCGCAATGCGCGGTGACGGCAGCTTCGGTGAGCCTCGTCCCGGCCTTCAATGCGATGTACGCGGCCGGCAGCTCGCCGAACTGCTCGTCGGGAATACCGAACACCGCGCATTCGGCCACTTCGGGCAGCGCGTAGATCACGCGCTCGATCTCGGACGGATAGACGTTCTCGCCGCCGGAAATCAGCATCTCCTTCGAGCGGTCGACGAGGGTGATGAAGCCGTCGGCGTCGATAGTGGCGAGGTCGCCCGACCAGCCCCACCCGTCGCCGCGCTTGAAGAATCCTTCGGTTTGTTCGGGCTCGTTGTAATATTCGCGCATGAGGTTCTCGCCGCGCGAGACCACCTCGCCGATCTCGCCGGCCTTGACCGGCGTGCCGTCGGGCCTGACTACGCGCATGTCGACGTTGTAGGCCTCGCGCCCGACCGCGCCGAGCTTCCGCGGCAGGTTCCACCACCGGTTCACGGCGATGACGCCCATCTCCGACTGGCCGTAGATCTGCGTGAGGCGAAGATCGGGCAGCTTCTCCATCAGCGCCTTCTGCGTCCAATCCGGCATCGGCGCGCCGGCGAAGCTCACCTTCCGCCAAGTGCGGTAGGCGGCGGCATCGAAGTTCGGATCCTGCACCACCTGGATCGCCTGGGTCGGCACCATGAAATTCGCGGTCATGCCGGTGCGGCGGACCATCTCGCGGAAGCCGTCGGCGCTCCACGGCGCCAGCATCGTGACAGTGGCGCCGGCCAGTATCGCGGGCTGGAACATGATGTTGAGCGCGGCGACGTGAAACATCGGCGTCACCACGCCCACGACATCGCGCTCGTCGAGCGCCTCCTCGGCCATAACCGTGTGTGCGGTGACGGCGCGCGCGCGATGCGTCGCCAGCACGCCCTTGGGGCGACCGGTGGTGCCGCCGGTGTAAGTCATGCAAAACGGATCGTCTTCGCTCATCGCCACTTTCGGCTCTTCGGCCGAATGACCGGCAATGAAATCGGCCAGCACCGGCGCGCCGAGCTTCGAAGACC
>JBKOUH010000527.1:0-1962 GCA_046723285.1 Pseudomonadota bacterium | reverse complement strand
GGCTTGGCCTGATAGGCGCTCAGCGTGAATCCGTCGTCGGCGGTGAGCTTGATCGTCTCGCCCATGATCGTGTCTCCCCTCGTTGATCTTAGCGTCCCCTCGCCCTGGGGCGAGGGAAGTTACGCATTGAACCGGAACAGCAGCACGTCGCCGTCCTTGACGACGTATTCCTTGCCTTCGGCGCGCATGCGGCCGGCGTCCTTGGCGCCCTGTTCGCCGCCGCAGCCGATGAAGTCGCCGTAGGCGATGGTTTCGGCGCGGATGAAGCCGCGCTCGAAATCGGTGTGGATGGCGCCGGCCGCCTGCGGCGCGCGCGCGCCCGCCGGCACGGTCCAGGCGCGCGATTCTTTGGGCCCCGCGGTGAAGAAGGTGATGAGGCCGAGCAAGCGGTAGCCGGCGCGGATGATCTTGTTGAGGCCGGGCTCCTCGAGCCCGAGCGATTCCAGGAACGCGCGCTTCTCCTCGGGGTCGGCGAGCTGCGCGATCTCGGCCTCGATCGCGGCCGAGATGACGACCGCCTCGGCGCCCTCTTCCTTGGCGCGCGCGACGACCTTGGCCGAATGCGCGTTGCCGGTGGCGGCCGCCGCTTCCTCGACGTTGCAGATGTACATCAGCGGTTTCGCGGTCAGCAGCTGGAGCTGGCGAAACTCGCGCCGGAGATCGTCCGGGATCGCCGCAGTGCGGGCCGCCTTGCCCTCGCGCAACGCCGCGAGCGCCGGGCCGATCACTTTCATCAGCGCCTGCGCCTCCTTGTCGCCGGTCTTGGCCTGCTTCTCGGCCTTGTCGGCGCGCTTCTCGAGGCTGTCGAGATCGGCGAGCATCAGCTCGGTCTCGATCGTCTCGATGTCGCGGAGCGGATCAACCGTGCCTTCGACATGCGTGATGTCGGCGCTCTCGAAGCAGCGCACGACGTGCGCCACCGCGTCGACCTCGCGGATGTTGGCGAGGAACTGGTTCCCGAGCCCCTCGCCCTTGGACGCGCCGCGCACGAGGCCGGCGATATCGACGAATTCGAGCTGCGTCGGGATCACACGCGCGGACTTCGCCAGCGCCGCGATCTTGCCGAGCCGGTCGTCGGGCACCGCGACGCGGCCGACATTGGGCTCGATCGTGCAGAACGGATAGTTCGACGCCTCGGCCGCCTGGGTCGCGGTCAGCGCGTTGAAGAGGGTCGATTTGCCGACATTGGGCAAACCGACGATGCCGCATTGGAAGCCCATGTCACTCGTCTTGCTTTTGCGATTGCTTGGGCTGGTTCTCGCGGCCGATCGTGGTCTCGGGCGGCTTCTCTTTCTTCGGCTTCGGCGGCGCCAGCAGAAAGGCGACGCGGCTCATGAAGCCGCCGTCGTCGCCGGCGATAAGGCGCGGGGCCTCGGCCGCCACCGCCTCGATCACCTTGGCGGCGAGCTCGCGCTCGGCCTTGGCGAAATCCTGCAGCACGTGATTGTGCACCAGGTCCTTCTCGCCCGGATGGCCGACGCCCAGGCGTACGCGGCGGAAGTCGGGGCCGAGATGGGCCATGATGTCCCGGATGCCATTGTGGCCGCCATGGCCGCCGTCCTGCTTCACCTTCACGCGCCCGAGCAAGAGATCGATCTCGTCGTGGAAGACGGTGAGCGCGGCGGGCTCGAGTTTGTAGAAGTCGAGCGCCGCCGCAACCGATTGGCCCGAGAGGTTCATGTAGGTCATCGGCTTCAGCAGCAGGATGCGCGTTTCCGCGATTTCGCCCTCGGCCAGCTCGCCCTGGAACTTCTTGCGCCAGGGCGAGAAGCGATAGAGCGACGCGATCGCGTCCACCGCCATGAAGCCCATGTTGTGGCGGTGGCCGGCATAGCCGGCTCCGGGATTGCCGAGGCCGGCCAGGACGAGCATGGACGCCTAAACCCCGTCTGGGCGTCAGCCCTTGCCGGCCGGCTTCTTCTCGCCGCCCGCCGCGGGCTTGGTCGGCCCGCCCCCCACAGG
>JBKOUH010000110.1:0-5327 GCA_046723285.1 Pseudomonadota bacterium | reverse complement strand
GTCTACGACCGCTACACCCAGTTCGCGCTGATCGCGGCGAAGGAGGCGATGACCGACTCGGGCGTCGACTTCAAGAAAGACGCCGCGCTCGGGCTCGAGACCGCGGTCATTATCGCCTCGGGCGTGGGCGGCTGGGGCACGATCGACCAGGCCTTTTACAGCCTGCACAAGCTCGGCAGGGCGCGCGCGCACCCGCTCACGATACCGCGCATGATGATCAGCGCCGCCGCGAGCCAGATCAGCATGAAGTACGGCCTGAAGGGCCCCGCCTTCTGCATCTCGTCGGCCTGCTCGTCGTCGAACCACGCGATCGGCGAGGCCTATTGGATGATCCGCACCGGACGCGCCAAGGCCGCGCTCGCCGGCGGCTCCGAGGCCGAGATCTCGCTCACCTCGCAGCGGAGCTGGGAGAGCCTCCGCGTGATGGCGAGCGACACTTGCCGCCCGTTCAGCAAAGACCGGAAGGGCATGGTGATCGGCGAAGGCGCCGGCATCCTCGTCCTCGAGCGTCTCGACGATGCGAAGAAGCGCGGCGCCAAGATCTATTGCGAGATGGCGGGCTACGGCCTTTCGGCCGACGCCGGCGACATCGTGATGCCGGACGCCGACGGCGCCGCGCGTGCGCTGCGCCAGGCACTCCAATCCGCGGAGCTGGCACCCGACGGCGTCGACTACATCAACGCGCACGGCACCGGCACGCAGTTGAACGACGCCACTGAGGTGAAGGCGATCAAGTCCGTTTTCGGCGGCGCTGCGAAGCGGCTCATGGTGAGTTCGACCAAATCGATGCACGGTCACGCGCTCGGCGCGGCCTCGGCGCTGGAGGCCGTGGCGACGGTGAAGGCGATCCAGGACGGCGTGGTGCCGCCGACCGCCAATTATCTCGGACCCGATCCCGACTGCGATCTCGATCACGTGCCGAACACGGCGCGAAAAGCGAAGATCCGCGCGGCGCTTTCGAACTCGCTCGCCTTCGGCGGCCTCAACGCCGTCGTCGCATTCAGGGCGGTCTGACGCGAGCGCCCGCTCGCGCGTGTTTCGAGACCTGCAACAATCCGTGAAGTTTCCGGAACGCCGCGGCATCGCGTCCGGCGCCGCCAGCAACCTTTTCGGCCACGATTCGTTTGATGCTGAAGCGGTTCGAGAATCGGTGCGTGACGGCGTCCTGCGGTGCGCCCTCGGACTGGCGGTTCGACCGGAGGACAGGCCCCGCGGCCGGCGGGAGACAACGAGCCAGAAACCGGCCTGCGGGGAACGGCGACATCATGAGCGGAGGCCCACGCTTGCGCCAGGACGACCATCTCTCCGCGCTGCAATCGGGCGCGCGGCTTCACAACTACACGGTCGGCGCGATCCTGGGCTCTGGCGGCTTCGGGATCACCTATCGCGCGCGCGAGGACGTGACCAATCGCGACGTCGCGATCAAGGAGTATCTCCCCGCGGCGTTCGCGGTGCGCGACCGCGACGGGGCCACGGTGCGGCCGCTGAGCGAAGGCGCGGTGCGCGATTTCGAATGGGGATTGGAGCGCTTCCGCGAGGAGGCGAAGCTCCTCATCGGTTTCCGCCACGCCAACATCGTGCCGGTCCTCGCTTATTTCGAGGCCAACGGCACCGGCTACCTCGTGATGGCGTTTCAGGAGGGTACGAGCCTCGCGGAGCTTTTGCACGGCACGCCGACGCTCTCCGAGGCGCAGGTGCTGCAGTTCATGGTGCCGCTGCTCGACGGCGTCGAGGAAGTGCACCGTCACGATTTCCTCCACCGCGACATCAAGCCCGAGAACATCTTCATCCGCAGCGACGGGACGCCGGTGCTGCTCGATTTCGGCGCCGCGCGCCAGGCGCTCGGCGAGCACTCGAAAAACCTCACCACGCTGCTGACCGAGGGCTACGCGCCGTTCGAGCAATATGCCGGCAGCGGCAATCAGGGTCCCTGGAGCGATGTTTATGCGCTGGCGGCGGTGATGTTCCGCTGTCTCGTCGGCAAACCGCCGGCCGAGGCGCCGCGCCGCGCCGTCGCCAAGCTCCGCGGCATCGCGGACCCGATGGCGCCGGACTTCGCCGCACTGCGCACGCGCGTCTCGTCCGATTTCGCGTTCGCGATCGAAGCCGCAATGCGCGTCGTCGAGCAGGAGCGTCCCCAATCCGTGGCGGCGTTCCGCGAACTCATCGTTTCGCCCGCGCCGGCAACGCTTCGCGTGCCCGCGCCGGCGCAGGCGACCTCCGCCTCGGCTGCCACGCTCATTCCGGATGCGGCGCAGCGCATAACCGAGCGCCATCCGCCGCCCTGGTGTCAGGCCGAACGCAAGACGCCGCGGCGTACGGCGCGCCTCGCCGCTTTCGGCGTCGTCGCGCTCGTCGCGGCGGGCGGCGCCGCCTATATCGGCGATCAGCGCCATTGGCTGCCCGAGGCCTATCGCCGAGCCGGACCGGAAAGCGCGCCGTCCGCCGCCGTTACGCCGGCCGCGCCGCCGAGCAAGCCGGCGCCCGCAGCCGATCAGACGCGCCGCGCCGCGGACGACGCCAAACGCAAGGTCGACGAAGCCGCGGAGCGCGCCGCCGCGGAGCGCCGGCGCGCCGAGCAGCAAGTGATCGAGGAAGAGCGCAACAAGGCGATGGCCGAGTATCAGCGCCTGCAACTCGAGCAGATCGAGGCGGAGCGGCGCCAGTATTTCGAAACGAAAAAGGTGCCGACGGAGCGGCCGAAGTCCAACGATCCCAATGCGCCGCCGGGTTCCGGCAGCGCCACGTCGAGCGACGACCGCGCGCGCACCGACGCCGAGAAGAAGCGCGTCGAGGACGAGGAACAGGCGCGGCGCGCGCCGCCCCGCTTGCAGCCGCCGCCGAAGCCGGAGCCGCGCACGAGCCAGGAACGGCGCCGCGAATTCGACGATTGGCCGCCGGACGCGCCGAACGCGCCGCCCACGGTGCGCCGCCGGCCGACCCTGCCGCCCGGCGACACGCAGCACTACGGCCCCTATGCGCCGCCGGCGCGCGGCCTGCCGCCGCGTGGCTCGACCGATCCCGGCGCGGACGACGACTATTAGCGCGGCCGGGCGCGGCTAGCGCTTCACGTCGTCGGCGAAGAAGCGCAGCACCGAGAAGACCGGATTGGCGGCGGCCTGGCCGAGCCCGCAGATCGAGGCGTCGGTCATCGTCTTGCCGAGCTCGTCGAGCAGCGGCTGGTCCCATGCCTTGCGCTCGAGCAGCTTCACCGATTTCTCGGTGCCGACGCGGCACGGCGTGCATTGGCCGCAGCTCTCGTGCTCGAAGAACTTCATGAGATTGAGCGCGACGGCTTTCATATCGTCCTTGTCGGAGAGAACGACCACGGCGTGCGAGCCCACGAAGCAGCCGTGATCCTTGAGCGTGCCGAAATCGAGCGGCAGATCGGCGAGGCGCGCCGGCAGGATGCCGCCAGAGGCGCCGCCCGGGAGATACCCTTTGAGCATGTGGCCCTCGGCCATGCCGCCGCAGAATTCGTCGACAAGCTCCTTCAAGCTGATGCCGGCCGGCGCGAGCTTCACGCCCGGATTCTTCACGCGCCCCGAGACGGAAAAGTGCCGCAGGCCCTTGCCGCCACGCCGCCCATGGCCGGCGAACCAGGCCGCGCCGCGGCGCGCGATTTCGGGCACCCAATAGAGCGTCTCGACATTGTTGACGAGAGTCGGACGGCCGAAGATGCCGACCTGCGCCACGAAAGGCGGGCGATGGCGCGGATAGCCGCGCTTGCCTTCGATGCTTTCGATCATCGCCGACTCTTCGCCGCAGATGTAGGCGCCGGCGCCACGGCGAAGATGGAGCTTCGTGTGCGGCGCGAGCCCCGCCTTCTCGACCGCGGCGATCTCGGCCAGCAGAATCTCGCGGATCTGCGGATACTCGTCGCGCAGATAAATGAAGACTTCCTCCGCCTCGACCGCCCACGCCGCGATGAGCGCGCCCTCCAAGAACTGGTGCGGCGCCGATTCGAGCACGTGGCGGTCCTTGAACGTGCCGACTTCGCCTTCGTCGGCGTTGACGGCCATCAGGCGCGGCTTGGGCTCGGCGCGCACGAAGCCCCATTTGCGGCCGGTCGGAAATCCGGCGCCGCCGAGGCCGCGCAAATTGGCATCCGAGAGCTCGGCGATCATCGCTTCGCGCGTCTTGGCGCCGTCGAGGCACGCCTTCAACACGCTGTAGCCGCCGGCCGCGCGATACGCGGCAAGATCGGGATATTCGGGCACGATCGGCTCGACCGCGCGCTGGTTCACCGCCTCTTCGACGGCCTTCGCCATCGCCGATGCCACGTGGCGCTGGCCGACCGCGACCGCCGGCGCCTGATCGCAGCGGCCGACGCAGGGCGCCGGGATCACGCGCACGCCGGAGCCGAGATCGCGCTTCAAACGCTCCATCAGCTCGGCCGAGCCGGCGAGCGCGCAAGACAAGCTCTCGCAGACGCGCACGGTGATCGCGGGCGGCGCCTTCTCCGTTTCCAGCACCACGTCGAAATGCGCGTAGAACGTCGCGACTTCGTAGACCTCGGCCTGCGGCAGGCGCATCTCCTCGGCCAACGCCGCCAGGTGGCGCGCGGCGAGATGGCCGTAACGGTCTTGGATGAGATGCAGGAACTCGATCAGCAGATCGCGCCGCCGCTCGCGGCCGCCGAGCAACGCGCGCACCTCGTCGAGCGCCGCAGGGTCGACCTGCCGGCCCTTCGGGTGATTGAGCGATTTTCGCCGGCCGGATGCGGGGGCGATGCTGCGCTCGCCCGCCACTAGAACAGTCCCGTGATCCGGCCGTCGTCGGTGACGCCGATCGTGTCGGCCGCGGGAACCCTGGGCAGGCCCGGCATGGTCATGATCTCGCCGGTGATGGCGACGACGAAGCCGGCGCCGGCGGCGAGGCGCACCTCGCGCACGTTCACCTCGTGGCCGTCGGGCGCGCCCTTCAGCGCCGCATTGGTCGAGAAGCTGTATTGCGTCTTCGCCATGCAGATCGGGAACTTGCCATAGCCTTCCTTCTCGAAACGCGTGAGGCGCTCTTTGATGCTGGCGTCGGCGGTCGCGTCCTTGGCGCCGTAGATCGTGCGGGCGATCGTCCTGATTTTCTCCCAGAGCGGCATCGCCTCGTCGTAGAGCGGCTTGAAGCCGCTCGGGCCTTGCGCGATCTCGGCCACCTTCTTGGCGAGATGCTCGGCTCCCTTGCTGCCTTCGCCCCAGTGCGAGCAGATGAAGGCTTCGACCTCGTGCTTGGCGCAGTATTTCTTGATCGCCTCGTGCTCGGCGGCCGTGTCGGTGCCGAAGCGGTTGACGGCCACCACCGGGCGGATGCCGAAGCGCGCGACGTTGGTC
>JBKOUH010000064.1:0-3023 GCA_046723285.1 Pseudomonadota bacterium | reverse complement strand
CAGGTTGCCCGACAGGTCGTCGGCGAGCTGGCGCCGCGTGGGGGTCGTGCCGTGTGCACCGTGGCGTTCATAGGTGGACCAAAGCGACATCACGAAGCCGGGCGTGCAGAAGCCGCATTGCGATCCATGGTGATCGACCATCGCCTGCTGCACCGGATGCAGCGCGCCGTCGGCGCCGCGCAGATCCTCGACCGTGATAAGCTGCTTGCCGTCGAGCGTCGGCACGAACTGGATGCAGGCGTTGACCGCGCGATAGCGCACTCGGCCGCCGACTGGCTCACCGAGCGCGACCGTGCAGGCGCCGCAATCGCCTTCGGCGCAGCCTTCCTTGGTGCCGGTGAGCCCTTCCGCGCGCAGCCAATTGAGCACGGTCGTGTTGGGATCGACGCCGCGAAGCTCGCGAACGCGCCCGCGCTGCACGAAGCGGATGGCGTCCGCCGCGCGGCCGGCCTCGCTATCGCGTTCGCGTGCGCCCATCAGCGTTCCTCGCGCTTGGCCCGTTTGGGCATCATAGCCTGCAATAACTTAGCCACTTCCTGCCGCCGATCCAGCCGGGCGCATCAGCGCGCCCCGCCGCGATACCAGCGGTCGACAAGGGCGCGCTCGTCCTCGGTCATCTCGGTGGCATTGCCGGGCGGCATGGCCTTCAAGGTTACCGCCTGGGCGTGGATGCGGGCGGCGTTGGCGCGCACCCATTCCGGCTTCGTGAGATCGACACCCTTGGGCGCCGCGGCGATACCCGGGAAGGTGGGCCGCGCGGAGTGGCAATTGGCGCAGCGTTGCGCGAGCACCGGCATGAGCTCGGCCGTCGCCACCGCGGGACCGCCGGCGTCGGCGGGCGGGCGCGGCGAGAGCGCCACCGCGACCGCGGCTACGATGGCGGCGCCGCCCGCGAACCAGGCGAGGCCCGAGCGGCCCTTGTGGCGGAGGTTGAAGGTGTGGCGCATCAACGCGCCGCCGGCCATCAGCGCCAGGAGCCACAGCGGCGCCAGCGCGTCGCTGTAGAGCATGGCGTAGTGGTTGCTGATCATCGCGAACAGCACCGGCAGCGTGAAATAATTGTTGTGCACCGAGCGCTGCTTGCCGCGACGGCCGTATTCGGGATCGGGCGCGCGGCCGGCCGCCATCGCCTCGACCATGCGCCGCTGGCCGGGGATGATCACGAACAGGACGTTGGCCGACATGATCGTGCCGAGCATGGCGCCGGCATGGAGATAAAGCGCGCGGCCGGTCATTGCGAAGGAAAGCCCGAACACCGCGAACGCGAACACGGCCGCGAAGATGGCGGCGACGGCCACGTCGTTGCGGCCGAGCGCGCTGCCGCAGAGACCGTCGTAGACGAGCCAGGCCGCCGCCAGCGCCGCAATGCCGAGGGCGGGGCCCGCCCAGCCGGGCCAGCCAAGCTCGGATTTCAACAGCGTGCCCGCGCCCTGGAGATAATAGACGATCGCCAGCAGCGCGAAGCCGGACAGCCAAGTCGTGTAGGCTTCCCACTTGAACCAGTGGAGGCGCTCGGGCAGCCGCGGCGGCGCCACCAGATACTTCTGCGGGTTGTAGAAGCCGCCGCCATGCACGGCCCAGAGCTCGCCGGCGACGCCCTTGCCCTTCAGCAGCGGATCGGCCGGCGCCTCGAGGCTGTTGTCGAGCCAGACGAAATAGAAGGACGAGCCGATCCACGCGATGCCGGCCACGAAATGCAGCCAGCGCAAGGCGAGGTTCAGCCACTCGTAGAGATAGACGTCCATGCGCTGCCGGGGTCCCCGCGAAGCGGCAGCCGCACGATGGCACCCGCGCCGTCGGCTGCGCAAGTTTTGTGGTGGGCGTTGATCAGCCGAGATACGCGCCGCCGTTGACGTGGATGGTCTGGCCGGTGATGTAGCGAGCGGCGGGACCGCAGAGGAAACGCACCGTTGCGGCGACATCGGCGGGCGCGCCGCGCTGGCCGCTCGCGGTCTGGTGCGTCCGATGGTGCTGAGGCTCGGCGGCGCTGCGCGGCGTTTCGATGAGGCCGGGCGAAACGCAATTCACGGTCACGTTGTCGCCGGCAAGATCCTTCGCCAAGGCGCGCGTGAAGCCGACGATGCCGGATTTGGCCGTCACAATGTGCAGGCGATGCTTGGCGCCGGTGTGCGCGCTCAGGCCGCCGATGTTCACCACCGCGCCGGCGCCGCTGCGGCGGAGATGCGGCAGGCACGCTTTCGTGCAATGGAACGCGCCGTCGAGGATCGAGCCGAGGATCTCGCGCCATTCCGCGAAGTCCATGCGCTCGAGCGGCGTTTCGCGCCGGAGCGCGGCATTGTTGACCAGGATGTCGAGGCGGCCGAAGCGCTCGACGGCGGCGGCGACCATGCGCTCGACCGCGGCCCCGTCGGCCACGTCGGCGAGCCGGGCCAGTGCGCGGCCGCCCTTCGCTTCGATCTCGCGCACGACCGCGTCGGCCTCGGCGCGGTTCGAGCGCGCGTTGACGACGACGGTGGCGCCGCCCTCGGCCAGCGCCAGCGCGATCGCGCGGCCGATGTTGCGCCCCGCTCCGGTCACGAGCGCCACGCGCCCGGAAAGCTCCGCGTCAGCCATCTCTCATCCCCGCAAAGATCGCAACTCGAACGGCCCGTCGAACAGCATGCCGGCAAGCGCGAGCGCGGCTTTGCTGCGTTCGCTCGGCCAGCCGCCGTGATGCGCGTTTTCTCGGAACTTTTCCTCGATCTCGCGCCGCGTCAGTGGCTCTTCGGCGCCGCCGCGCAGATGTTTCTGGCGCTCCTCGACAACGCGGCCATCTTCGAGGACGGCGCGGATGTGGCCCGTGAAGCTCTTGGGATAGGGATTGGCGGGGTCGATCTCGTAGCGCACCTTGGCCGCGAGCGCGAGCACGGCCGCGTCGGCCGCCGCCGCATCGGTGAATGCGTCGAGCCCGAGCGCGCCGTGCAAGAAGGCGGCGGCGATACAATAGGGCGTGCTGAACTTGGCCGCGTAGCCGTTCTTTGGGCGGCGCTTGTCGGCAATCGGTTCCCAGAGCCGGTGCACCG
>JBKOUH010000320.1:0-6645 GCA_046723285.1 Pseudomonadota bacterium | reverse complement strand
TGCCATTCTGCTCATCTCCTCCGACCTTGCCGAGATCTGGCAGGTGGCCGACCGGGTCATGGTGTTGAGCCATGGCCGGTTGCACGGGCCGGTCGCCGTCGCCGAATCGAGCACGCATCAAGTCGGGGCATGGATTTCGGGCGCATAGATCTCCGCCGCGCCGCCGCGGGAAAGCTCGTCGCGCTCGGCGCGGCGCTGGGCGCGCTTGCGCTCTGCGCGGCGCTGCTGCTTCTGTCCGGGCACGATCCGGTGCAGGCGGCCGCGGTGCTGCTCGATGGCGCGCTGGGGTCGAGCGACAGTTTCTATGAGGTGCTCACGCGCTCGGTGCCGCTCGCCATCGTCGGGCTCGGCATCACGGTGGCGTTCCGCGCCAATGTCTACAACATCGGCGCCGATGGCCAGGTGATCCTCGGCGCCGTCGTCGGCGTTATCGCGCTCCAGGCCCTCGGCGATCTCGGCGTTGCGAGCGTGCCGTGGCTTCTCGCCGCCAGTGTCGCCGGCGGCGGTGCCTTTGGCGCGCTCGCGGGCTGGCTGCGCGCGCGCTTCGACGCCAACGAGATCATCGTGACGATCATGTTGAACTACGTCGCCGTTCAGCTGCTCGGCTGGGTCGTGCGCGGGCCGCTGCAGGAGGACGCCAAGGTTTTCCCGCGATCGAACACGCTGGCCGACTCGGCCAACTTGCCCGAGCTTGTGCCCGGCGCGCTGCATGCGGGCGTCGTGATCGTGGTCGTCCTCGCCGTGCTCCTGCACCTGGTCCTGCGGCGCAGCGTGTTCGGCTATCAGATCGACGCCGTCGGCGAAAATCGCGACGCGGCGGAATATGGCGGCATCTCCGTCGGCCGCGTCATCGTGTTGTCGATGTTCGTGAGCGGCGGCCTCTGCGGGCTCGCCGGCGGTATCGAGGTGACCGGCGTGTTCCATCGGCTCGAGGAATCGGTGGCGCCCGGTGTCGGCATGTCCGGCATCGCCGTGGCGCTGATGGCGCGGCTCAATGCGTTGGCCGTGCCGTTCACCGCTTTGATCTTCGGGATTCTCGCCGTCGGCACGGCGGCCTTGCAGCGCCAACTCGGCGTTCCGTATCCGATGCTGTGGGTCATCGAAGCCGCCGTGATCTTCGCCTTCCTGCTGGTCGGATGGCGGCGCGGCGGCAGCGCCGCCACGGCTTAAGCACCGGCCGTGGACCAGATCTTCCTGATCGGCCTCATCGCGTCGGCGCTGCGCCTCGGAACCCCGATCCTGTTCGCGGCGCTGGGCGAGGCCGTGTCGCAGCGCTCCGGCGTCCTCAATGTCGGCATCGAGGGCATCATGCTCGTCGGCGCGTTCACCGGCGTGTGGGGATCCTTCGTGACCGGGTCGCCTTGGCTCGGTCTTTTACTGGCGATGCTGGCCGGCATCGCGATGGCGGCCGTGCATGTCGTGGTCTGCCTCCATCTTCGCCTCGACCAGATCGTGGCGGGCATCGGCCTCACCGTGCTGGGCCTCGGCCTCTCCGGCTTCGGCAATCGTCTCGCCTTCGAGTCGGGGAAGGCGACGCGGATAGCCGTGTTCGACCGGCTCGATTTCGGCGCATTGAGCCGCGTCGATTTCATCGGCCAGGCTTTCTTCCAGCTCCATGCGCTGGTTTACATCGCGCTGGCGCTCGCGGTCGCCACGTGGTGGTTCATGGCGCGCACCGGCTGGGGCCTCGCCATCCGCGCGGTCGGCGAGGATCCGGTCGCCGCCAACGCCGCGGGCATCGGCGTGATCCGCACGCGCGCCGCTTGCGTTCTTTGGGGCGGTGCCATGGCCGGCGCGGGCGGCGCCTATCTATCCGTGGCGCAGGTCGGCAGCTTCGTCGAAGACATGGTCGCGGGGCGCGGCTTCATCGCCATTGCCTGCGTCGTCTACGGGCGCTGGAACCCGCTCGGCGTATTGCTGGCGACGTTGTTCTTCGGCGCGGCCGACGCGGCGCAGATCCGGCTGCAGCCGCTGTTCCCCGGCGTGCCGTACCAGTTTTTCGTCATGCTGCCCTATGTGCTGGCCGTGGGCGCGCTCGTGTTCCTCTCGCGGCGCTCGCGCATGCCGGCGGCGCTCGCCCGCCCCTACGCGCCGCCGCGCTAGGATCGCAGCCCGCTCCTACGCGACGCGCGCGCGGCGCCGGGTGCCGGACCCCGGGAACAGCAGCGCGCACACCGTGTCGATCACATCGTCGCCGCACGGCTCGCCGGTCTTGAGATGCGCGTGCATCGAGAAGCCATCGAAGGCCATGAACACGACATGGGCGAGCGCGCGGCTATCGACCGAGCGACGCTCGGCCGGCGTGAGGCAGCCGTCGATCATTGCCGCGACGCGCGCGATCGAAGCTTGGAGCAATTTCGGCGAATAGCCCTCGCGCGTCGTCGCGGTCGACACCGCCTGGATCAGATTGTTCGCGAATCCATGGCCATCGCCCGGGATGTCACGCCAGAGCGCCTTGAACACCCGCGCGAGGCGCTGGCGCGGATCGTCGATCGCGGCCAATGTCGCCTCGAGCGCGTCGAGCCGCGAGGCCATCCACGGCTGGAACACCGCATAGAGCAGATCGAACTTGGAGCGGAAGTAGACATAGATGTTCGCGCGCGAGACTTTGGCCGCCGCGGCGATGTCCTGCAGCGTCGTCGCCGCATAGCTGCGCCGCTGGAACAGCCGGTAAGCGGCATCAAGGATCGCCTGCCGCACCGCTTCTTTCTTGACCTGCGCCAATTCCCACACTCCCCCGCCGCCGCCCTTTATAATAATGACACGCGTTCGGTATTGACAGTGCGGCGCGAATCGCTCCTAATTACATCTCGTCGTCATTGCAACGGCATGAATGGGGATTCGGCCATGACGCAGGCAGCCCTCCGTCCGCAGGAGCTCAATCCCGCCAAGCTCGCGATGCTCTTCAAGAAGCAGTTCGAGCTGTGCAAGGTCAAGCGCGGCGAGACCGTTGCCGTGGTCAGCGATCTCGGCACACGGCGCGAATACGTCGCCGCCGCCTTCGCGGCCGCCGAAGAGATCGGCGCCGACATCTACGAGATGTGCGTCAACCTCGTGCCGGGCTGGACCAAGGTGGGCGTGCCGACCGTGGGCCAGTGCAAGGGCACGCTCGAAGCCCTCAAAGCGGCGGACATGATCACCATCTTCCACACGCCGCTATTCGCGTCGTGGCTGAAGGAGGTGCGGGCCGGCGGCACGCGCGTGCAGATGATCATCGACGCACCTGACGATCTTGAGCTGCTGATGGCGCCGCCGGGCATCAAGGACGCGGTGCTGTATGCGCATCAGCGCCTCGCCAATACGCGAGAGGTTCGCGTGGTCAGCGATGCGGGCACCGATCTCCATTATCGCTGCGGCGAGTATCCAGTGATGAGCCAATACGGATTCGCCGACGAGCGCGGCCGCTTCGACCATTGGGGCGCGGGCCACGTACACACCTTCCCCAACGAGGGCTCGGCCCACGGCACGGTCGTGATTCAGCCGGGCGACATCGTCATCCTGCCTTATTGCCGGTACGTGCAGGATCAGGTGCGGCTGGAAATCCGCGACGGACACATCACCAAGCTCGAAGGCGGGCTCGACGCCAAGCTGATGCGCGACTGGCTCGACGACAACAAGGCGAACGACGCGGACCGCGATCCCTACGCGGTCTCGCATCTCGGCTGGGGCATGAACCCGCAGGCGCGCTGGTACGGCATCGCGTTGAACGGTGATTCGCCTGAGCGCAGCCGCGCCGCCGCGCGCGTGTTCCCGGGAAACTTCCTGTTCTCCACCGGCCCCAACTCGGAAGGCGGCGGCAAGCGGAAGACGCGCGGCCATTACGACGTGCCGATGCGCGACTGCACCGTGATCCTCGACAACGAAATCGTCATCGACAAGGGCCGCCTCGTCGACGAAAAAATGCGGGTGCCGCGCGTGCAGCGCTAGGCGCGGAGCCTTCCCATGCGGGTCGAAGGTTCCTTCGTCGTATCGGCGCCGCGCGAGCGCGTCTTCGCCGAGATCACCAATCCGGCGCTGATGGCCTCGTGCATACCGGGCTGCGAGGCGATCGAGGTGGTCGACCCCAAGACCTACCGCGCGCGCATCCTGATCGAGGTCGGCCCGATCAAGGCGCGCTTCAATCTCGTCGTCGAGGTCACGGCCGAAGAACCCCCGGCCCGCGTCCTCTCGGTGACGCGCGGCGAGGAAGGCACCCGCGCCAGCGTGATCAGCGCCAACAGCGAACTGCGCCTCGAGCCCACGGCCGAGGGTGCGACGACGGTGCATTACCTATCGGAGGTTTCCGTCACGGGCCGGCTCGGCAAGTTCGGGCTGGGGGTCATGAAGAAGAAGGCGGAGGCGCTCGGCGCCAAATTCGCCGAGACGTTTCGCGGCAAGATCGAAGTCGCGGCCGTGCCATGAGCGTGCCCGGTTTCCATCGCCCGGCGACGGTCGAAGAGGCGGCCAAGCTCCTGGCCTGCACCGAAGGGGCGCGCTGCCTCGCCGGCGGCGCCACGCTGGTCGCAATGATGAATGCAAGCCTCGCCGAGCCCAAGGCGATCGTGAGCCTGGCCGGGATCGGCGAGCTTTCCGGCATTAGCGTGCTTGCCGGCGGCGGTCTGCGCATCGGGGCGATGACGCGCCACCGCGAAACGGCCGAAGACGCGCGCGTGACCGGCACGCTCGCGGTGCTGCGCGACGCGGCGCGCCAGATCGCCAACCCGCCGGTGCGCAATATGGGCACGATCGGCGGCTCGATCGCCTTTGCCGATCCGGCCGCCGACTATCCGCCGGCATTGGTCGCCGCCGGCGCCGAGATCGAGATCGCGAGTGCGTCGGGCCGGCGCCGCGTGGCCGCCGAGGCGTTCTTCGTCGACTGGTACACGACGGCGCTGGGCCCCGGCGAGCTCGTCTCCGCCGTGCTGCTGCCGCCGCCGCGTCCGGGCGCCGGGCTGCACAAGAAGCTTGCCCGCGTGTCCGGCGATTTCGCGATCGTGTCGGTGGCGCTCTCGCTCGCGCGCCAACCAAGCGGCGTGGCCGCGCGCATTGCGATCGGCGGCTGCGGGCCGAAGCCTCTACATATTGCCGAGGTCGACGCGATGCTCTCCGCGCGCTTCGGGGACGCGGATACGGCGCGATCGGCGGGCGAGCGATTGGCCGCGGCCAGCGATCCAGTCGACGACGTGCGCGCCAGCGCCGCCTATCGCCGGCTCGTGATCCCGCGGTTGGTTGCGGCCGCCGTGGCCGAGGCGCGCGCCGCGCTGGAAGCGAAATGACCGTCGCGCTCAAGATCAACGGCGCAGCCAAGGCGGTCGAGGCCGGCCTCAGCGATACCTTGCTGACCGTGTTGCGCGATCAGTGTCTGCTGACCGCGGCCAAGCGCGGCTGCAATCAAGGCGTCTGCGGCGCCTGCACGGTGCTCGTCGACGGGCGGCCGCAGCGCGCCTGCCTCACGCTGGCCGCGAACTGCGAAGGCGCCACGATCACGACGCTCGAAGGCCTGAAGCGCGATCCGACGATGATGCGCCTGCAAAAAACCTTCGCCAGCCTCGGCGCCGTGCAGTGCGGATTTTGCACGCCCGGCATATTGATTTCGGCCCACTGGCTGCTCGCGCGCAATCCCGCCCCCGCGATCGACGAAATCCGCGCCGGTCTCTCCGGCAACCTTTGCCGCTGCACCGGCTATCGCAAGATCATCGACGCAGTGGCGGCGGCGGGCCGCACCGCAGCGGAGGCGGGAGCATGACCGCGCTCAAGGGAGCCGTCGGATCCGGGCTCGCGCGGGTCGATGTCCGCGAGAAGGTGGAAGGCCGCGCGCATTACACCGCCGATCTCTACCGGCCCGGCATGCTGTTTGGCGCCATCCTCGGCAGCCCGCATGCCCATGCGCGCATCAAATCCTACGACGTCGGCGAGGCGATTACGGTGCCGGGCGTGCAATGCGTGGTCACCGGCGACGATTTCGGCGACCACCGCATGGGCGCCTTCATCAAGGACGAGCACGCGATCGCCAAGGGCAAGGTGCGCTATGTCGGCGAGCCGGTGGCGGCGGTGGCGGCGGAAACCGAGGCGGCGGCGCGGCTCGCGGCGCGGCTGGTGAAGGTCGAATACCAGGAATTGCCCGCCATCCTCACGCCCGAGGATGCGCTAAAGCCGGGCGCCGCGATCATCCACGAGGAGTTAGACTCCTACTTCAAGGTTTTCGACACCGGAAGCCGCGGCAACATCTGCTCGCGCACCGATTTCACCCAGGGCGACGCCTCGGCGTGGTCGAAGGCCGAGGTGGTGGTCGAGGGGAACTACACCACGCAGCCGCAGGCGCATGTGTCGCTCGAGCCGTGCGGCGCGCTCGCGGAGATCGACGCAGCCGGCCGGATCACGCTGTGGTCGGCCAATCAGTCGGTGTTTCGCGTCCAGGCCAATGTTTGCGAATCGCTCGGCATCCCAATGGCGCAGCTCCGTTGCGTCACGCCGCGCGTGGGCGCCGGTTTCGGCAACAAGATGGAGGCGCACATCCAGCCGATCGCCGTGAAATTGGCGATGGAGTCGGGCCGGCCGGTGAAGCTCATCCTCACGCGCGAGGAGGATTTCGAGATCGTGCGCGCGCGGCATCCGTTCAAGATCCGGATCAAGACCGGCGCCAAGCGCGACGGCACGCTCGTGGCG
>JBKOUH010000262.1:0-3306 GCA_046723285.1 Pseudomonadota bacterium | reverse complement strand
GGTCAAGAGCGCCTACGGCATGGACGAGACCATCGCCCGCTTGAAAGCCGACATCGCCAAGAAGGGCATCACCTTCTTCACCCAGATCGACCAGGACAAGTTGGCCGCCGCGACGAACATCAAGATCGGGCCCTCGGTGCTGCTGATCTTCGGCAACCCCGCGCTCGGCACGCAGTTCATGACGCGCAACCAGGAGGCCGGCATCGACTGGCCGGTGCGCATCCTCGTCTATCGCGACGCGGCCGGGCAGGTCTTCGCCGAATACACCGATTTCGTGTGGATCGCCCGCCGCCACGGCATCGTCTCCGATGACGCACCGTTCAAGATGGCGAACGAGGTGATCGGCTCGATCACGTCGAGCGTCGTCAAATAATTACGGCGTCTTCCTCCCCCGCTATCGGCGGGGGAGGGTGCCCAAAAGCGTCGCGTGCGGTCGATCGATTAATGGCGTTTGGGCAATGGTGGCACGCTTTTAATAGCGTGGCCGCTGACTTATGTTCGGCGCATGCCGCTCGACGCCCGCAGCCAATCCGTCTTCCTGCCGTCGGCTTGCCCGCACGATTGCCCCTCCACTTGCGCGCTCGAGGTGGAGAAGCTCGATGCGCGCACGATCGGCCGCGTGCGCGGCGCCGAAGCCAACACTTATACGCTCGGCGTCGTGTGCGCGAAGGTCGCGCGCTACAAGGAGCGCGTTCATCATCCGGGCCGGTTGACACAGCCGCTGCGCCGCGTCGGCGAGAAGGGCGCGGGCATGGCGGCGTTTCAGCCGATCGCGTGGGACGATGCGCTCGACATCGTCGCCGAGAAATTCCAGCGCATCGCGGCCGAACACGGCAGCGAGGCGATCTGGCCCTACTACTACGCCGGCACGATGGGGCTCGTGCAGCGCGACGGTCTCAACCGCCTGCGCCACGAGATGAAGTATTCGCGCGAGCATTTCACGATCTGCAACATGCTCTCGGATGCCGGCTGGCGCGCGGGCCACGGCGCCAAATGGGGCGCCGACACGCGCGAGATGATCCATTCGGATCTGATCGTGATCTGGGGCGGCAACCCGGTCCACACCCAGGTCAACGTGATGACCCACGTGGCACGGGCGCGGAAGGTGCGCGGCGCGCGCTTTCTCGTCGTCGACGTCTACAAGACCGCGACCTGCGAGCAGGCCGACGACTACATCCTCGTCCGGCCCGGCACCGACGGCGCGCTCGCCTGCGCGATGATGCGCGTGATGTTCAAGGAGGGCTTCGCCGACCGCGACTACCTCGCGCGCTACGGCAAGGATTGGCAGGAGTTCGAGCGCCATCTCGAAACGCGCACGCCGGCTTGGGCCGAGGCGATCACCGGCGTGCCCGCCGCGCGCATCGAGTCGTTCGCGAGACTTTATGGGCGTGCCAAGGCCGCGTTCCTGCGCATCGGCTACGGCTTCACGCGCTCGCGCAACGGCGCGGCCGGCATGCATGCGGTGAGCGCGCTCGCCGTCGTCGGCGGCAAGTGGAAGGCCAAGGGCGGCGGCGCTCTCTATAGCCAGTCCGGCGGCTACGGCCTCAACACCACGCTGATCGACGGCCTCGACGTGATGGACAAGAGCACGCGCCTGCTCGACCAATCGCGCATCGGCCCGGTGCTGACCGGCGACAAGCGCGATCTCGGCGCGGGCCCGCCGGTCAACGGCATCTTCATCCAGAACACGAACCCGATGTCGGTGGCACCCGAGCTTCTGAAGGTGCGCGACGGGTTCCGGCGCAAGGATCTCTTCGTGTGCGTGCACGAGCAGTTCCTGACCGAGACGGCCGAGATGGCCGACATCGTGCTGCCCGCCACCACGTTCTTGGAGCACGCCGATCTCTACATCTCGGGCGGGCATACGCATCTCTTCGTCGTGCGGCCGGTGATCGCGCCCTATGCCGAGGCACGCGAGAACCACTGGGTCGTGAGCCAGCTCGCCAAGCGGCTTGGCTGCAAGCATCCCGGCTTTTCGATGAGCGCCTGGGAGATCATCGACGCGACGGTCAAGGCCTCGGGCCTGCCCGGCGCCGACGCGATCGCCGACGGTCCGGCGGCGGGCCGCTGGCAAGACCATCTGCGTCCGTTCGCGAAGCAGCATTTCCTCGACGGCTTCGGCCACGCCGACGGCAAGTTCCATTTCAAGCCCGATTGGTCGCTCGTCGGCGCCGATCACGCGCGCCTGCCGGCCTTCCCCGATTTTTGCGACGTGATCGACCAGCCCGATAACGACCGCGGGTTCCGCATGGTGGCGGCGCCGGCGCGCAACTACCTCAATTCCACCTTCACCGAGACGCCGACCTCGCAGGCCAAGGAGCGGCGGCCGACGATCATGATCCATCCCGAGGATTGCCGCGCGCTCGGCATCGCCGAGGGCGACCGCGTCCGCATCGGCAACCAGCGCGGCTCGCTCGTGATCCACGCGAAACCGTTCGCGGGCCTGCAGCGCGGCGTCGTCGTGGTCGAGAGCATCTGGCCCAACCGCGCCTTCGAGGAAGGCATCGGCATCAACGCCCTCATCAGCGCCGATCCGGGATTGCCCAACGGCGGCGCCGCCTTCCACGACACGGCGATTTGGATCAAGCCGGCCGAGCCGCGGCGCGCGGCCGCGACGCTGGAGAAAGCGTTTCAGGCATAGAGGGGATTCAAACCCGCCGCTGCGACGACGTGCGCGGTGTTCGCTCGTTGCGCCGTCCAGCTCATTTCTCGCTGTCGAGGTCCGCCATCGCGCGTTCGGCGTAGCGCGCGCCGGCGGCCGCGTCTTTCGGCACGGCGCGCTCGATCGCGGCGATGTCGGACGGTGTCAGCGTCACGGCCGACGCGCCGAGCGATTCGGCGAGGCGGTCGCGGCGCCGCGCGCCGACGAGCGGCACGATATCGTCGCCTTGCGCCGCCACCCACGCGATGGCCGCCTGCGCCACGGTGATGCCTTTGGCATCGGCGGCCTTCCGCAGCGCGTCGACCAGCGCGAGGTTCGCGTCGACGTTGGCGCCCTGGAAGCGCGGGGCATGCGCGCGGAAGTCGCCCGGCGCCGGCGCCTGCTTCCGCCAGTGGCCGCTGATGAGGCCGCGCGAGAGCACGCCGTAGGCGGTGACGCCGATGCCGAGCGGGCGCAGCGTCGGCAGGATCGCGGCCTCGATCCCGCGCGAGATCAGCGAGTACTCGATCTGGAGGTCGCTGATCGGATGCACCTTGGCCGCGCGCCTGATCGTCTCGGCGCCCACCTCGGAAAGTCCGATGTGGCGGACGTAGCCGGCCTTCACCAAGTCGGCGATGGCGCCGATCGTGTCCTCGACCGGCACC
>JBKOUH010000366.1:0-3227 GCA_046723285.1 Pseudomonadota bacterium | reverse complement strand
TGCCGGCGGCGACCGTGTGCGCGTTGGCCCAGGCCTCGGCGCGGCGCGTGCCTTGCTCGAACGCGCGTACGATCGGCGCGCAGCCGGACGCCTGCACCGCGACCATCTTCGGGCGCTGCTTGCCGATCCAACCCATCGCCTCCAGCTCGGCGAAGGCCTTCCACATGCCGATGAGGCCGGTGCCGCCGCCGGTGGGATAAAAGATCGCATCGGGCAGCTGCCAATCGAGCTGCTCGGCGAGCTCGAGGCCCATCGTCTTCTTGCCCTCGATGCGATAGGGCTCCTTCAACGTCGAGACGTCGAACCAGCCCGCGGCCTCCTTGCCGGCGCCGACGAGCTTGCCGCAATCGTTGATGAGGCCGTTCACCTTGTAGAGGCGCGCGCCCTGGGCCGCGATCTCGGCCATGTTCACCTGCGGCGTGTCGTCGGGGCAGAAGACGACGGTCTCGATCCCGGCGCGGCTGGCATAGGCGGCGAGCGCTGCTCCCGCATTGCCGTTGGTCGGCATCGCCATCTTCTTGACGCCGAGCTCTTTGGCCATGCTGACCGCGAGCGCCAACCCGCGCGCCTTGAACGATGCCGTCGGCAGGCGGCCCTCGTCTTTAACGAGTACGTCGCCGCCGCGGGCGAGCTTCACGAGCGGGATGAGCGGGGTCATCACCTCGCCGAGGTTGATGATGTTCTCGGCGCGGCGCACCGGCAGCAGCTCGCGATAGCGCCAGAGCTCGGCCGCGCGGGATTTGAGCTTGTCTTTGGTCAGTGCCTTCGCCGCGCCGGCGAGATCGTAGCGCACGAGCAGCGGATAGCCCTGGGGCGAAAGATTGTGGAGCCGGTCCGCGGCCACGCGCTCGCCGGTCCAGCCGCATTCCAAATGGGTGACGAAGGTGCGTGTCTCGTTCATTTTCGACAAGCCTTCTCACGGAGCTGAAATGAAATCACGCGGAGTCGGGGAGAGTGTGGGGGTGAAACATGTCACGCGTCTCCGCGTCCTTCGCGCCTCCGCGTGCTTGACCTTCTATCAGCGTGGAGGACAATGGGCGAGCCATGCCCGACATCGCGTTCGACCATCAGGACCCGGCCTTCGTCGCCGATCCCTATCCGGTGCTGCGGCGCTTGCAGGAGACGGCGCCGGTGTTCCGCTCGGAGCGCATGGGCGCCTGGGTGGTGACGCGCCACGCCGATGTGCGCGCGGCGTTCCGCGATCCGCGCCTGTCGTCGGACCGCATTCGGCCTTTCGTTGCGCAATTGCAGCCGGCGTTGAAGGAGCTGGTGCTGCCGCTCGGCGAGAACCTGGCGCTCTGGGCGGTGTTCAACGATCCGCCGCAGCACACGCGCCTGCGCGCTCTGATGAGCAAGGCGTTCACCAGCCGCGCGGTCGAGAGCTTGAAGCCGCGCATCGCCGCCATCGTCGACGAGCTGCTCGACGGCATGGAGGCGAAGGGGGGCGACCGCGACTCGCGCGGCCTCGATTATCACCGCGAGTTCGCCTATCCGCTGCCGGCGACCGTGATCGCCGAGCTGCTTGGCGTGCCGCGCGCCGATGTCGAGAAGCTCAAGAAGTGGTCAGACGACCTCGCGCAGTTCGTGCTCACCTCGCGCGCCAATCCGGAAAAATACCGCCGCGCCGCCGCCGGCATGGCCGAGATGACCGACTATTTCGATCATTTCATCCGCCGCCGTGCGGCGGAGGGCGGCGGCAGCGACGTGACGGCGGCCCTCTTGGCGGCGCGCGAGCGCGACGACCGGCTCTCGCACGACGAGATCGTGGCGACCGCGCTGCTGCTGCTCTTCGCCGGCCACGAGACGACGACGCAGCTGCTCGCCAACGGCATGTACTGGCTGCTGCGCGAGCCGGCGGCGCGCGACGAATTCGGCGCGCATCTCGACGATCGGCGCTACGTCGAGAACGCGGTCGAGGAGATGCTGCGCTACGACGGGCCGTCGCTCTCGATGGTGCGCGTGGCCGCGCAGAATTTCGAGTGGCACGGGCAGCGCATCGGCAAGGGCGAGCGCGTCTTCCTGTTCATGAGCGCGGCCAACCGCGATCCGCGCGTCTTCGCCGATCCCGACCGCTTCGATCTCGGCCGCGCCAATGCCGGCGAGCATCTGACCTTCGGCTACGGCATCCATTTCTGCACCGGCGCGCCGCTGGCCCGGCTGGAAGGCCAGATCGCGTTTCCGCGCGTGCTCCGCCGTTTTCCGAAGCTGGCGCTCGCCGATCCCAATCCGCCATGGTCGGATTCGATCCTGACCCGCGGCATGCTGGAAATGCGTGTCCGCATTTAGCGGGCGCATTCCCGTAATCGCGGCGCGGGCTGGCGAATTTTGACCTGCATCAACGTCGGCTTAAGGTGCGGCCGCTAAACCCGCAGCGTTCACCGCCGTTCGAAGGGAAGCCTCATGCTCCGCGGATTGGGACTTGCCGTTCTTCTCTCACTTGCGCTGGCGGCCTGCACGCCCGGGCCGCAATCGCAGGCGCCCGAGGCGGCGCGGGCGGAGAGCGCCGCCAAGGGGCTCACCATCGCCGAGAAATGGTGCGCCGATTGCCACCGCGTCAAAGGCGAGCAGCGCGGCGTGGCACGGCCGGACATGCGCGCGCCCGAGTTCGCGGCAATCGCGGCGCGGCCGGAAGTGAATTCCGGCTATCTCACGCGCTTCATGGAAGTGCAGCACCTGCCGATGTCGACCTTCCGCCTCTATTCGGACGAGAAGGCGGACGTGGTGGCGTACATCCTGAGCTTGAAGGCGGGGCGCTAACCATTGGCGCCGTAGGGGCGCGCTGCGCGCGCCCCTAAGTGTTCGACGCTCTACCGCGCGAGGTAGTTGCGGTGGATCACCGCGTCGCCGCGCCTGGTCTCGAAATAGTAGGTCTTCTCGGTCTCCCGCGTGGCGAGCTTGGTGTCGGCGTCGATTCGCCGTTCGCCGGCGCGGCCCTTTTCGGCGCGATCGACGAAGGCCACGATGTCGGCGACGGCCGGCGGCGATCCGTCCTTGCCGTTCTTCTCGGCGACGGCCTCGGTCGCCGCCGCGTTCAAGAGCTTCGGCCAGAGCTTCACGAAGAGGCCATGCGAGGGATAGAGGTCGGCGCTGTTGATAGCGCCGTTGATGGCGAACACGAGGCCGATCGAATCGGGCGATTTCTCGATCGCGGCCTCGAGCGCCGTCACATAGGCGGCGACGGTCTCGCGCACGCGCTTGTTCTCGAGCGAGAGCTGGAGGCTCGAGCG
>JBKOUH010000263.1:0-4429 GCA_046723285.1 Pseudomonadota bacterium | reverse complement strand
GCCCGATCCCGGACATCACGCGAATTCCACGATCGCCTGATCGACCGCCAAGCTTTCGCCGGGCTTGGCGTGGAGGGCCTTGACCGTGCCGTCCTGCTCGGCGCGCAGAACGTTCTGCATCTTCATCGCTTCGACCACGGCCAGCTCTTCGCCCGCACGCACGGCCTGGCCCGCCTTGACGGCCAGCGAAACCAGCAGGCCGGGCATCGGCGAAAGCAGGAATTTCGAAGTGTCGGCCGCTTCCTTCTCCGGCATCTGCGCCGCGAGGGCCGCGGCGCGGCGCGAGAGCACGGTCGCGATCGCGCTGGCGCCGGCGTGAATGAGCCGCCAGCCGACGCCGTGCCGCTCCACCTGGATGATGACGGTCTCGCCGCCGATCGTGGCGCGGAACAGCGGGTCGCCGACCTTCCAGTCGGTCGCGACCGCGAGGTCGTGGGCGTGCGCGCCGATCGTGAAGCCCACGCGGAACCCGGACGCCTCGCCCGCGACGGTCACGTCGTAGCCCGCGGCGCCGCCGCGGTCGCCGAGGCGCACATGCCAATTGGGCTCGGCGGCCGCGAGGATGCCGTCGCGCTGGCCCGAGATCGCGGTCTCGCGCCGCCGTTGCAGCACGTGAACGACCGCCGCCGCCGCGACGAGCCGCGCCGCGATGTCGGGTGCCAACTCGCCCGGCTTGAAGCCGTCGGGGAATTCCTCGGCGATGAAGCCGGTGGTGAGTGCCCCGGCGCGGAAGCGCGGCGAGCGCAGGATCGCGGCGAGGAACGGCACGTTGTGAGCGACGCCGCGGATGTGGAACGCGTCGAGCGCCCCTTCCATGCGCGCGATCGCGGCGTCGCGCGTGGCCCCGTAGGTCACGAGCTTCGCGATCATCGGGTCGTAATACATGCTGATCTCGGCGCCCTCGTAGACGCCGGTGTCCACCCGCACGCCGTCGAGCGCGTCCGGCGGCGCGTAGCGCACGAGCCGCCCGATCGAGGGCACGAAGTTGCGCACCGGATCCTCGGCGTAGACGCGCGCCTCGATCGCCCAGCCGTCGAGCTTCACCTGCTTCTGCGTGAGCGGCAGCGCCTCGCCGGCCGCGACGCGAATCATGAGCTCGACGAGATCGAGGCCGGTGACCATCTCGGTCACCGGATGCTCGACCTGGAGCCGCGTGTTCATCTCGAGGAAATAGAAATTGCGCTTCTTGTCGACGATGAACTCGACCGTGCCGGCCGAGCGGTAGCCGACCGCCTGGGCCAGCGCCACCGCCTGCTCGCCCATCGCCTTCCGCGTCTTGGCGTCGAGGAACGGGCTCGGCGCCTCTTCGATCACCTTCTGATGGCGGCGCTGGATCGAGCATTCGCGCTCGCCGAGGTAGAGGCAGTTGCCCTTGCCGTCGGCGAGCACCTGGATCTCGATGTGGCGCGGCTGCTCGATGAATTTCTCGACGAACACGCGGTCGTCGGCGAACGCGTTCTTGGCCTCGGCGCTGGCGGAGCGGAATCCCTCCTCGGTCTCGGCGTCGTTCTTGGCGATGCGCATGCCCTTGCCGCCGCCGCCGGCCGAGGCCTTGATCATCACCGGATAGCCGATCTCGCGCGCGATCTTGACCGCTTCCTTGGCGTCGGCGATCACGCCGAGATGCCCCGGCACCGTGTTGACGCCGGCCTTCTGCGCGAGCTTCTTCGATTCGATCTTGTCGCCCATCGCCGCCACGGCCATCCGCGGCGGGCCGATGAAGACGATGCCGGCCTTCTTGAGCGCGGCGGCGAAGGCCTGGTTCTCGGAGAGGAAGCCGTAGCCGGGATGGACGGCTTGGGCGCCGGTGTCCTTGCAGGCTTGGACGATTTTCTCGATCGAGAGATACGACTGCGCGGAGGGCGCCGGGCCGATCGCCACCGCCTCGTCGGCCATCTGCACATGCAGCGCCTCGGCATCGGCCTCGGAATAGACGGCGACGGTCTTGATGCCCATGCGCCGCGCGGTGCGGATCACGCGGCAGGCGATCTCGCCGCGATTGGCGATCAGGATCTTCTTGAACACGTGTTGTACGGGCCCCTGTCGCTTGCCAAGTGGCAGTCGCTTGCCAAGTGGCAAGCTTCGGCAGAATTCGCTGCGCGAATTCTGCAATAGCTCGCCCCTTGGCGAGCGTCTAGCCCATGGGCAGCGGCCCGCACAACGGGCATAAGGCACGGGCGTTCGACGTTGACCTCCCCTAGCCCGCCGGCGGTCGATAAACGCCGACACCCGTCACCATGCATCGGCAGCCGGCCGGCTTTGGGCGCCGAGCTATGCATTGGCGGGCAAAAATTTCTGCAAAACGTCAGCATTTGTCAGCATCGGGGGCGGTGCCCCGCGCGGAGTCATGCGCCGAGCGCATGGGTCAAGGCCTCGCGGCACCCGCGCGCCCAGCGACCGCGCGCGCAAACCAGCGCCGGCGACGCAACCGCCGCGCGAAGCGCGACGCCGCAGCCTGTTGACGGAGGGAGGGTTGCGAAACGTCAACATTCGTCAACATCCGTAAACATACGCCACCATGCCCCTGCCCCCGGGGGGCGGTGAAACGTAGACATTCGTAGACATTCGTAGGCATCCGCGGACAAAAACCGGACATGGCCGGCGCACGACCGGGCCGCCGAGCGACCGCGGGCTCCGCCGTGCGCGCGCCTCCCCCGCGCGATGGCACGCGCGGACCGGCGCCGGCCGGCAGAGTTTCAACAATTTTCAACAGCGCCGCGCGCATGCCGCGTCTCGCTCATCCAAAGCTCCGCACGGCCCCGCGCGAACGCGCGGCACCGCGTGGCCCGGTCGGGGCCATGGAGCGACATATGGAACACATCAAGAACTTTTCAAGCGCGGGTTCCGGATGAAACGCGGCAGCCCCCTTTCGCGGCCAAACGCTCAGAGCACGTCCAGTGCGTCGGTGCTTGGCAAAACCGTGCTGTCGCCGAATCGCGCGCGGAGCGTGGGCGCAAACTCGAAGATGTGGGCGGCGATCACCAGATTGATCGCGCCGGCGCTGTCGCTCAGCGGAATGTTCAGGCGCGAGTTCACGTAGCTGAGGCCGCCGGGCGAAGCGTACGTCGTATGCGAGAAGACGGGCCGCGCGCGCGCGATCGCCGTGCCGACATGAAGGTGCGCGACCTTCAGGCGATCGGGCGAGAGGAATTCATCGAGATACTTGCCGGTGGCCTCGAAGCCATACGCCTCGGCCACTTTGCCGCCGGCGATGCGGTAGCGAAGGCGCCCTTCGGGCGTGACTTCCGTGAGCGTCAAGATCGGGAGCAATTCGGGAATGTCGCCGGGGTAGAAGTCGGCGCGCGGCAATACCGGGCGGCCGTTGAGCTTCGATCGCCAGTAGCGCCACAACGCGACGAGCGCCGGCGTCCGCGCGAGCTGCGCCGGGACGGCTTCGGGCTGACTATCCGCATTTGCGGCTGACATGGGTTCGCGGCCATCTGGAGGGCGGAACTGTATCGGAGAAACGCGCGCCCCAGGCAATGGAAATCCCGGGCGATGAAATCGATCTGACCCTGCGCGATGCGTCAGGGGCACCTTGGATAGATCGGGCAGGTCCAGAAGCTGCCGGTCTCTTCCGATCTCGCCAAGACCTGCCTGTCTCTCCCCGCCGTGCAGTCCGGCCGGACATAGGGCGGGCTCGTGCTATCGAGGATCGTCACCTTGCGCCCGCCCGTGCGGCGCCCCTCCAATTCACCTCACACCGCCGCCAGCAGCGCATCGATGCGCGTGGCGGCCAGCGCGGCGGCGGCGGGATCGTAGGTGGGGCGCACCTTGTTGAAGAACGAGTGGCCGGCGTCGGGGTAGCGGTAGATCGTGATCTTGGGGTTGGCGGCGACTCCGTTCGCCACCGCCTCAATCTCGGCGAGCGGCACGTGCTGGTCCTTGTCGCCGTAGTGGAGGTGCGTCGGCACCTTGATCGCTGCCGCCTCGGCGAGGTGCTTCGAGATGTTGAGGCCATAAAGCCCGATCGCGGCGTCTACCCCCGAACGCGCCGCCGCGACGAACGCGAGCCGGCCGCCCATGCAGAAGCCCAATGCCTCCACCTTGCCGTTGCAGCTCGGCTGGCGGCGCAGCGCGTCGGCGGCGGCGCGCATGTCGTTGGCGCACGTGTCGATATCGAAATCCTTGATCCGCGCCCAGGCCAGCGCGAAGCCCTTTTCGTCGTAATCGAGCCCGCCCGGCGTCGCGGTGCGCCAGAAGAGATCGGGCACCAGCGCGCAATGCCCGCGCGCGGCATAGTGCTTGGCGAAATCCTGCATCGGGCCGTTGAGGCCGAACATCTCGCTCAGGATCAGGATCGCGGGCTTGCGGCCCGCGTTCGGCGTGGCGAGGTAGGCCTCGAAGCGGCGGCCGCCGTCGCGGGCGAGTTCGATCATCGTGGTCTGCACGCGGCGTTCTCCCTCTCTCACGCGCTTCGATCGGTCCG
>JBKOUH010000523.1:0-3627 GCA_046723285.1 Pseudomonadota bacterium | reverse complement strand
CTATTGCATCGTCGATATGCATGCGATCACGATGTTCCAGAAGCCGGAGGAGCTCACTGCCAATTCGCGCCTGGGCGCCGCGACGCTGATGGCGGCCGGCATCGATTACCGGAAGCACATCATCCTGCTGCAGAGTTCGGTGCCCGCCCACGCCCAGCTCGCCTGGGTGTTCAATTGCGTCGCGCGCATCGGCTGGATGAATCGGATGACGCAATTCAAGGACAAGGCAGGCAAAGACCGCGAGACCGCGTCGCTCGGCCTCTACGCCTATCCGTCGCTGATGGCCGCCGACATCCTGCTCTACAAGGCGACGCATGTGCCGGTGGGCGAGGACCAGAAGCAGCATGTCGAGCTCACACGCGACATCGCGCAGAAGTTCAATCACGACTACGGCGTCAACTTCTTCCCGCTGACCGAGCCGCTGATCTTCGGCGAGGCGACGCGCGTGATGAGCTTGCGCGACGGCACCAAGAAGATGTCGAAATCGGATCCCTCCGACTATTCGCGCATCAACCTGACCGACGACGCCGACGCGATCGCCGACAAGATCCGGAAGGCGAAGACGGACCCGCATCCTTTGCCGGACGCGCCGCCCGCCTCCGAGAAGGTCCGCGCCGAGCGCCCCGAGGCCTATAATCTCATGGGCATCTATGCGGCGCTCGCCGATATTTCGGTGGCCGAGGTGGCCAAGGCGCACGGCGGCAAGCAGTTCTCGGCCTTCAAAAACGCGCTGACGGAGCTCGCCGTCTCCAAGCTCGGCCCGATCACGTCGGAAATGCGCCGGCTCACCGACGACCCCGGCGCGGTCGACGCGGTGCTGCGCGAGGGCGCGGAGCGCTGCCGCGCCATGGCCGAGCCGGTCTTGGCCGAGGTTTATCGGATCGTGGGTTTCCTGAAGCCGTAGCAACGGGAGGCCGACGGACGCGACTCCATCTTGCCGAATTACCTGGCCGGCGCCGCCAGCTCTCTCCGCACCTTGGTGGCCGAAATCCGTTCGGTCGTCTCGTCGAGCGTGAGGCGCTCGACGACATAGCCGACGTCGCGGCCGTAGAAGACGTGGCTGATATTGGGCACCGGCACGACGACGAAGCGGCCGCGATATTGCCAGAGCGCGGCCTCGATGCGGGCTTTCACGGTTTGGAAATCGAACGGGTTCTTTTCGTCGGTGCCCTGCGTGTCGCGCACCGCGATGCAGACCTGGCCTACGCGCTTCAGGCCCTCTTCGATCAGGCGGCGGTGGCCGTCGTGGAACGGCTGGTAGCGACCGAGAAAGAGCGCGGTCGGCGCCTTGGGGTTGAAGGTGGGGAGAAGGCGCTCGTAGATGCGCTGCGCCCAGAAGGCCGGCGCGCCCTCGGCGGTCACCCGCACGTCGCAGCGCTGCGGCGGCACGAACATGCGATTGGTATCGGCGAAGCCGCCTTCCTTGATGCGGTCGACCCAGACGACGAAGGCCTCGCCGAAGGCGGCGCGCGTTTCCTCGGTCGGGCAGATGAAATCGGCGACGGCGAAGGCGCCTGCCTCGACCACGCGGTCGCAGAGCCAGCCCATGCGCCGCGCCTGCTCGACGCGGTCCTCGAGGCTGAAGCCGAGATCCTTGTTGACGTTGGCGCGGACCGCATCGGCATTGAAATGGACCGCGTTCAAAAGCGGCACCAGCGCCTTAGCCAGCGTCGTCTTGCCGGCCCCCGGCAGGCCCATGATCAAAATCTTCCTGTTCATGACGGCAACATATCGAGGGTCAAGCCTCCAGCCAATCGGGACGGCCAACCGAGCGCGCGGCTCGAATGACGATGTCGGGTTCGCTGAAGCAATCGAGCAGCGGCCGCGTGTTCGTCTTGCGATAGATGCCCTCGTCGCGGCCCGGGGGCAAGTTGAGGAAATCCCAGACGCGGGCCATGCCGCGCTCGGTCAGGGTTTCCTCGTACTGCAGCGGCAGGAAAAGCTGATGGCTGCGGCGCATGGCGTCCTCGGCGGCCGCGCGCGCCATGATCTGCTCGCCGGCGAAGGAGTAAAATCGGTCCCAATCGAAAGCGATTTTGGGCGCCGGCGTGCCGTCTCCCTCGGCGCCGGAGCGGTGCCAGGTGCCGGTTGCCGTCGCAAGTTCCACCGATGCATAGCCGGCCAAAAGATTCTCGCGATAGAGCATGATCTTCGCCAAGCGCGGATCCGGGCAGACGACCCCGAGCATCATCAAGAGCTGATTGCGGTTCAGCATCACCTTGAAGCCGTGACGCTGGCGATTGTGAAACCACTTCTCATTGTGGGCGAGGAATTTGTCGAGGAAGGCCTTGGGATCGGCGTCGCGGAGCGCGCAATTCATGATCTCGAGGCCGAGATCGCGCGGGAAGTGCGCTTGCACTTCGTCGGGATGGAAGATCTCGAGATGGCACGCCACTGAGGGGTGGCGGCCCAAAATATCGCAAAGCCGGGTCGAGCCCGATCGCGGCGCCGCGATTATGGCGAAATGCTGCATAGCGGCTTTAGAGGATTCGAGACCGTGTTCGATGGTGCAAGCAGGCAGGCAAGCGTCGATCAGCGCGCATAGATAGGGGCGAAAGTGTTAGCTAGCTGTAAGCGCCAGCGAAGCGCCGATCAAGCCAATGGCGCGGCGTCCGCGCAACATCGGGAAATGCACCTACGGCCGGCGTGCGGTTGGTCCGCGCAGAGTCGCGGCGCAGCCGGCCGGGGGCGGCCCTATCTATCGCTGTTGGCATCGCCGGAGGCGCCGCGTAGGGTAGGCGCAAAATCCTGTCCGGGGCGCCCGGCTCTCGATGCAAATCTACCTGCCCATCGCCGAAGTTTCGGTCGACGCATTCCTGCTGCTCGGCCTCGGCGCCGTGGTGGGGTTCCTCGGCGGGCTCTTCGGCGTCGGCGGCGGCTTCTTGATGACGCCCGCCCTCATCCTCATCGGCATTCCGCCTGCGGTGGCGGTGGCTTCGGGCGCCAACCAGATCGTGGCGTCGTCGATCTCGGGCGCGGTCAGCCAATGGCGCAAGGGCAATGTCGACGTCACCATGGGCGTCGTGCTGCTGGTGGCGGGCGTGCTCGGCACCGGGGCGGGCGTGCTGTTGTTCCGGGTGCTGCAGCAATCGGGACACATCGATATCGTCGTCCAGCTCTCCTATGTGCTGCTGCTCGGCATCGTCGGCGCGATGATGGGGTTGGAGAGCCTGCGCGCGCTCTGGCGCCGGCGCCGCGGCGGCAAGTCTCAAGGCCGCCTGCACCAGCATTTCTGGGTGCATCGCTGGCCGCTCCGGATGCGCTTCCGCCGCTCCAAGCTCTACATCAGCGCGATTCCGCCGGCCGCCATCGGCTTCATTGTCGGCGTTCTGACCGCGATCATGGGCATCGGCGGCGGCTTCATCATGGTGCCGGCGATGATCTATCTCTTCGGCATGCCGACCCTGACCGTCGTCGGCACGTCGCAGTTCCAGATCGTGTTCGTCACCGCCGTCTCGACGCTGCTGCTGGCGGCGACGACGCACACGGTCGACGTGGTGCTCGCCATCCTGCTCATCATCGGCGGCGTCTTCGGCACGCAGATCGGCACGCGCGCAGGCCAGCTCCTGCGCGGCGAGTATCTGCGCGGCCTGCTCGCCGCCATGGTGCTCGCGATGTCGGTGAAGC
>JBKOUH010000026.1:0-13832 GCA_046723285.1 Pseudomonadota bacterium | reverse complement strand
GTCACGATCATGTAGCGATCCGCGGCAAGGCGCGTGACGGTGAGATCGGTCTCGTAGCCACCGCGCGGGTTCAGCATCCCGGTGTAGACCATCCGCCCCACCGGGACGGCCACGTCGTTGGCGCAAAGTCGCTGCAGCACAGCCTCGGCGTCGCGGCCCTGGAGTAGGAACTTCGAGAACGAGGTCTGGTCGAAGATCGCGACCGCCTCGCGCGCGGCGCGATGCTCTTCGCCCGACCATGCAAACCAATTGGCGCGGCCCCAAGAATATTCGAGCTTCGGCGCGACGCCGGGCGGCGCAAACACGTTCGCGCGCTCCCAGCCCGTCTTGTTGCCGAAGACGGCATTCTTGGCCTTCAAGCGGTCGTAGAGCGGCGAGCGGCGCAGCGGGCGCGCGGTTTCGAGCTCGCGGTTGGGCCACGGCATCTTGTAGTGAAGCCCTAGCACTTCGGCGACGCGGTCCTTGAGCCACGCGTCGTTGCCGTTGAAGGCGGCGAAGCGGCGGATGTCGACGGGCCAGAGATCCATCGTGGGCTCGCCGGCGGCGATCCATTCGGCCAGCGCCTTCCCGGCGCCGCCGGCGCTGGCGATGCCCATCGAGTTGAAGCCGGCGCCGACGAAAAAGCCCGGCACGCCGGGCGCCTCGCCGAGAATGTAGTTGTTGTCGGCGGTGAAGCTCTCGGGGCCATTCACGAACTGGCGCACCTCGGCCTTTTCCAGCGCCGGCACGCGGATCAGCGCGTTCTCCATTAGTATCGCGAACTGATCCCAATCGTCAGGCAAGAGCTGAAATTCGAAATTGGCCGGGATGTCGTGCGCCTGATGCCAGGGCTTGGCCACCGGCTCGAAGCCGCCCATCAGGAGGCCGCCCACCTCCTCCTTCATGTAGATGTAGCCGTCGGGGTCGCGCAGGCACGGCAGATCCGGGAACACGCCCTGGATGCGCTTCGTCACGATGTACATGTGCTCGCAGGAATAAAGCGGCACGGCGACGCCGACCTTGCGCGCAAGCGCGCGCGACCATTGGCCCGCGCAGCAGACCACGATGCCGCTCGCGATGTCGCCCTGATCGGTGACCACGCCGTCGATGCGGCCGTTCCTGGTCTTCAATTCGAGCACGCGCGTCTTCTCGAGGATGCGCACGCCGCCTTGGCGCGCGCCCTTCGCCAGCGCCTGCGTGATGTCGGCGGGATTGGCCTTGCCGTCACCGGGCAGCCACACCGCGCCTTTCAAGTCGTCGGTGCGCATGAGCGGCCACTTGTCGCCGGCTTGCTTTGGCGTCATCAGTTCGGCGGCAACGCCCTGCCCTTCCGCCATCGCGGCCACGCGCCGGAGCAGCGTCATGCGCTCGTCGCTGCGCGCGACCGTGAGTCCGCCGCATTGCTTCCAGCCGGTCGAAAGACCGGTCTCCGCCTCGAGCTTCGAATAAAGCTCGGTCGAATAGCGGATGAGCCGCGTCATCGCGGGATGCGTGCGGAGTTGGCCGACGAGGCCCGCCGCGTGCCACGTCGTGCCCGACGACAGCCTTCCCTGATCCAGCAGCACCACGTCCTTCCAGCCGAGCTTCGCCAGATGATAGGCGACCGAGCAGCCGACGATGCCGCCGCCGACGATGACGGCGCGGGCCTGGGCGGGCAGCGCCACCTAGAGGCGCCCCGCCATTGCGGCCTCGTACATCTTGCGCATCTCGGGCACGCCGGCCTTGACCGGATTGCCGCCCGCCGTCGGATCTTCCGACGCCATCGCCGAGAAGCGGCCGAGATGCTCCTCGCGCACGCCCAAATGCGAGAGCGTATGCGGAATGCCGATCCGTTGACGCAGCTCGAGCACCCAATCGAGGAAGCCGGCGAAATTCGGGTTGACGAGTCCGAGATAACGCGCGAGGCGCGTGATCTTGTCGGCGATCGCCGCCTGGTTGAAGCGCAGCACGTAGGGCATCACCACCGCGTTGGTGAGACCGTGATGCGTGTCGAGCACGGCGCCGACCGGATGCGAGAGCGAGTGGATCGCGCCGAGGCCCTTCTGGAACGCGGTCGAGCCCATCTGCGAAGCCGCGAGCATGTGGGCGCGCGCGGCGATGTCTTTGCCATCGGCGACCGCGCGGGGGAGATACTCTTTCACCAGCCGCATGCCCTCGAGCGCGATGCCGTCGGCGTAGGGATGGAAGAACGGCGCGCAATAGGCTTCGAGGCAGTGCGCGAACGCGTCCATGCCGGTCGCGGCGGTGACGCCGGGCGGCAATCCGATCGTGAGCTCGGGATCGGCGATGACGATCCGCGGCATCATCTTCGGGTGGAAGATGATCTTCTTGGTGTGGCTGGCCTCGTCGGTGATGACGCCGGCGCGTCCGGTCTCCGAACCGGTGCCGGCCGTGGTGGGGACGGCGACGACGGGTGCGATGCCGTTCTCGTCGGCGCGCGTCCACCAGTCGCCGATGTCTTCGAAATCCCACATCGGCCGCATCTGGCCGGCCATGAAGGCGATGACCTTGCCCGTGTCGAGCGCGCTGCCGCCGCCGAACGCGATCACGCCGTCATGCTTGCCGGCGCGCAGAAGCAGAAGCCCGTCTTCGACGTTCTTCGCCACGGGGTTGGATTTGACGCCGTCGAATTTCTCGATGCCGAGCCCGGCCTTACGGCAAAGCGCCATCGCCTCGGCGATCATCTGCAGCTTGGACAAACCGGGATCGGTGACGAGCAGTGGCTTTGCGATGCCCGCGGCCTTGCACGCCTCGGGCAATTCTTTGAGCCGTCCGGCGCCGAAGCGGATCGCCGTCGGGTAGTTCCAATTGCCGGTGAGGGGAATTGCGTTGCTCATCTTCGTCCGATTGCTTTTCTTGTCGTCCCCGCGAAAGCGGGGACCCATCTCTCCGGCGACGTGCGCCCGCAGTCAAGGCTGAAGCGGCGGCGACATGGGTCCCCGCTTTCGCGGGGACGACAAGTTGGGATGAGCCGCGAACAGCTCACGCCACCGCGCGCAGATGGAAGCTCTTCGGCCGCGTCAAATAGTCGAAGCCGAGCTTGGAGAGCGTGCAACCGCGGCCGGAATCCTTGACGCCGGTCCAGGCGAGCTCCGGATCGAGATAGTCGCAGCGGTTCATGAACCAGGTGCCGGTTTCGACCGCGTCGCCGATGCGGATGGCCGCGGCCTCGTCCTGCGTCCAGATCGCGGCGGTCAGGCCATAGCGGCTGTCGTTCATGAGCCGGATCGCCTCGTCGTCCGATTTCACCTTCATGATGCCGATGACGGGGCCGAAGCTCTCCTCGGTCATCACCCGCATCGAATGATCGACGTTCACCAGCACCTGCGGCGCCAAATAGGGCGTGCCGGCCTTGTCGCGCGGGAAGTGCTTGGGGTCGATCAGCGCCTTGGCCCCTTGCTTCACCGCTTCGGCCGATTGGCCGCGCACGAATTTGGCGGCGGCGGCGCGCACCATCGGACCCAACGTCGTCTTGGCATCGAGCGGATCGTCGAGCACGTAGCCGTAGGTTAGATCGACGAAGCCTTGGACGAATTTCTCGTAGACCGAGTCGTGCACATAGATGCGCTCGATCCCGCAGCAGCTTTGGCCGGAGTTGAAGAAGCTGCCGTCGACGAGGTTCTCGACCGCGTGATCGAGCTTGGCGTCGGCGCGCACGTAAGCGGGATCCTTGCCGCCAAGTTCGAGCCCCGTCGCGATGAACCGGCCCGATGCCGCGCGCTGGATCGCGTGCCCGCCCTCGACCGAACCGGTGAACGCGACGAAATCGATGCCGTCGGAGGCGACAAGCTTCTCCGTGTCGTCGTGCGAGATGTGGAGGACCTGCATCACGCCGGCAGGCAGGCCGGCGGCGGCGAAGCCTTCGGCGAAGCGCTCGGCCACGAGCGGCGTCTGGCTCGAATGCTTCAAGATCACGGCGTTGCCGGCGAGGATCGCGGGCACGACGGCGTTGACCGCGGTGAGGAACGGATAGTTCCAGGGTGCGATCACCAGCACGACGCCCAACGGATCCTTGCGGATGAAGCGCGTGAAGCCGGTGCGCGCTCCGGCCTTGACATCGGCAAGCCCCTCGGGCGCCAGCGCCATCATGGCGTCGGCGCGCTCGCACATGCGCTCGACCTCCATCGGCGTGTAGCGGATCGGCCGGCCCATCTGGCGCGTGAGTTCCGCGCCGATCTCCTGCTTCCGCGCCAGCATCGCCGCAACGAATCGCTGGCAGATCGCGATACGGCCCGCGAGCGGCACCGCGCGCCATTCGCGCTGCGCCTTACGGGCCGCCGCCAGCGCCGCGGCGATCCCCTTGGCCCCGGTGAGCTTGCGGCGCACGACGACGCCGCCGTCGATCGGCGATATGACCTTGAGTTCTTCGGCCATCAAATGATCTCGAAGTACCGCTCGAGTTCCCAATCGCTGACGTGCTTCCTGAATTCGCGCTCTTCCCATTCGCGCGTGGCGGCGAAGTGGTCGACGAAGGGCTTACCGAACAGCTCCTTGGCCGCCTTCGATTGCTTCAATCGCTCGGCCGCTTCCATCAGCGTGCGCGGCAGCTGCAGGCGGTCGGCGTGTTGCTTGGCGTAGGCGTTGCCCTTCACCGGCTCGCCGAGCTTCAGCTTGTTCTCGATGCCCCAGAGGCCCGACGCCACCGCGGCGGCGAGCGCGAGGTAGGGATTGGCGTCGGCGGCGGCGACACGATACTCGACGCGCGTCGATTTCTCCGAGCCGGGGATGACGCGCAGCGCCGTGGTGCGGTTCTCGACGCCCCAAGTCGCGACCGTCGGCGCCCAATAGCCGGGAATGAGCCGGCGATAGGAGTTCACCGTCGGCGCCACCATCGCCAGGAATTCGGGCATCAGCAGCTGTTGACCCGCGACGAAACTCCGCATCGTCTCGCTCATGCCGAACGCGGATTTGGGATCGAAGAACGCCGATTTCGTGCCCTTGGTGCCGCGCCAGAGCGACATGTGGATATGGCCGCCGGCGCCCGGCCAATCCTTGGACCACTTGGCCATGAAGCTCGCCATCCAGCCGCGCCGCTCGGCGAGCACCTTCGTGAACGTCTTGAAGAGAGCCGCCCGGTCCGCGCTCTCGACCCCGACGGAGACGCGGAGGGCCGCTTCGAGCGCGCCGGCGCCGGTCTCCGTGTGCAAGCCCTCGATCCCGCAATCCATCTTCTCGCAAAGATCGAGCAGATCGCGATACCACTCGGCATAGACCGAGTTGCGCAGGACCGAATAGCCGAAGAAGCCGGGCGAGATCGGCTTCAAGTTCTTGTAGCCCTTCTCGCGCACCGAATGCGGCGTCTCGGCGAAGACGAAAAACTCGTATTCGAAGCCGCAATGCAGCTCGAAGCCCATCTTCTTCGCCTTGTCGAGCACGCGCTTCAGCGTGTTGCGCGGGCAGACGGCGTCGGCCGGCGGCGCGAACTCGCAGAGAAAGAAAAGATTGCCGGGCTCGGTCGGGATCTCGCGGCAGCTGTCGAGAATCACGCGCACCGGCGCGTCGGGATAGGCCGTGTGCCAGCCGGTGTAGGTCGTGTTGTCGTAGAGCTGGTCGTTGGCGTCCCAGCCCAGCACCACGTCGCAGAAGCCCAATCCCTTCTCGAGCGCGCCCTGAAATTTTTCGACGTGGAGATATTTCCCGCGGAGGATGCCGTCCGAGTCGTGCACGCCGACCTTGACGTGCGTGAGCTTGCGCTCGCGCAGGATGCGGCGGACGTCCTCCGCCGTCTTGACCGCCCGCGGCTGCATCGAAAGGCCCCCTTGCCAGCGTCTCCCCAGGCCCACCCATTAGCCCAAATCGGGGACGTTTGTCACAAATAATTCATATGGTTAGGAGCCGGCGAAGCGGGTGTAGACCGGAGGCGTGGAGGCGTTGAGAAGGCGGGCGCCTCCACGTCGCCTGTCGACTTCGTTCAATGACCCGGCAGCAGCAGGAGTTGCCGCTCGGGCAGGTTGGCGCGGGAAAGGACGACGGTCGGGCTTTCGCTGCGCGAGACCGGATAGCGGTTGGCGAAGATGGCGACGAAGCGCTCGAGCGTCACCTCGCCGAAGAAGTGCATGGGGATCACGACCTTGGGCTTGATCTGCTCGATGACCTCGAGCGCGCCCTCCTGGGTCAAAGTCACGGTGCCGTCGACGGCGATCATGACAATGTCGATCGGCCCCAGCCGCTTTAGGTGTTCGGGCGTCAGCGTGTGGTGAAGGTGCCCGAGATGCGCGATGCAGAGCCCGCCCACCTCGAACACGAAGATCGAGTTGCCGGCGTAGTCGGTCGTATGGTTCTCCCAATTGCGGATGTTGGTCGGGACGTTGAACACCCGCACATCGCCCTCGGTGAGATCGTGCTCGGCGACGCCGCCCTCCTTCCATCCGCGCAGCACGTGCTTGATCGCCGGATCGGGGGCGTAACTGAAATGGGTCGTGTGCGCGCGGTTCATCGTCGCGATCGTGGGCACGATCGGCGGTCGGACGTGGTCGTTGTAATCGGTCGCAATCGATATCCCGCCCGGCGTGCGGATCAGGAACGTCGAATGGCCGATATAGCTGATCTCGATACTGCCCTTGGGCGGCAGCTGCGCGGGTAGATCGACCGTCGGCCAAATCCGCGTCCCCGGCCCCTCCGCCACCGGCGCGCAGAGTGCGAATGCCGCCGATGCGCCGGCAAACAAGGCCATCGCTCCCACAAGTAGTCCGCTCAAACGTCTCGTCATGAAATTCGGCTCCAGTCTGACCCGTAAACCTTCGCTTCGCGCAGGATGACGATGGCTAACGATACGGCGCGGTCAGCACGAGCAGCTGACGGTCGGGCATCGTATCGCGGCTGAACACGGCGGTGGCCGATTCGCTGCGCTTCACCGGCCAGCGCGCGCCCAGGATCGCGATGAATTGCTCGACTGCGATGGGCGTGAACACGTGCTGCGGGATCACGACCTTGGGCTTGATCTGCTCCACGACCTTCACCGCATCCGATTGCGGCATGGTGTAGAGCCCGTCGACCGGCACCAGCGCGATGTCGATCGGCCCCAGCTGTTTCAAGTGCTCGTCGGTCAGCGTGTGGTGGAGGTGCGAGAGATGCGCGATGCAGAGCCCGGCGGATTCGAAGACAAAGATCGAGTTGCCGGCATAGCGCGTCGTGCCCGAGCCCCAGTCGCGGATGTTGGTCGGCACGTTGAAGATATGGAGGTCCTTGTAGGTGAAGTTGTGCTCGGCGACGCCGTCTTCCTTCCAGCCGCGCAGAATGTGCTTGATGCCGGGATCGGGCGACAGGCTGTAATGCGTCGGATGCGCGATGTTCATCGTCGCGATGTCGGGCGTGAGCGGCGCCGGCACATAGTCGGTGTAGTCCATGATCGCGGTGACGCCGCCGGCGGTGCGCAGCAGGAACGTCGCGTGCCCCAGGAACGTGAGCTCGACGCTGCCCTGCTTCGGCAATTCCTCGGGGACGATCGCGGCCGGCCAAGGCTGCGGCGCGCTCGCCACCGGCGCGCAGGTCGCGAAGGCCGGGGAGAAGGTGGCGGCGAGGAATGCGAGCGCCGTTCCCGCGGCAGCGACGAGGCGTGCTGCGCGTCGGCGGTTCAGGAGCGGTCTCGGCCGGGCGTGGATCATGGCGCTGCCTTCGGCTTAACACCAAAACCCTAATGCACATTCCATGCCGGGGCTACCGCGCCGGTGCCTTCGCGCGATGACAAATGCGCGAGCGATGAACAGTTATGTTCGACGCGCCGCCTTGATCGCGCGCCACACGCGCTCGGGCGTCAGCGGCATCTCGATATCCGCGACGCCGAGCGGCGCGAGCGCATCGAGGATGGCGCTCACCACGGCGGCCGGCGCGCCGATGGTGCCGGATTCGCCGCAGCCCTTGGCGCCGAGCGGGTTATGGGTGCAGGGCTGGCGCTCGTCGAAGCTCGAGACGAAATTGGGCAGGTCGTCGGCGCGCGGCATCGCGTAATCGAGGAACGAGGCGGACAGAAGCTGCCCGTCGTCGTAGACGCAGCGTTCGAGGAGCGCTTGGCCGATGCCCTGGGCGAGGCCGCCGTGCACCTGGCCTTCGACGATGATGGGGTTGATGACGGTGCCGATGTCGTCAACGGCCGTGTAGCGCAGGAGACGCACGACACCCGTCTCGGGGTCGATCTCGGCCTCGCAAACATGCGCGCCGTTGCTGAACGCGAAATTGGGCGGGTCGTAAAAGGCGCTTTCCGTCAGCCCGGGCTCGAGCTTTTCGAGCGGATAATTGTGCGGAATGTAAGCCGCGCGCGCGATTTCGGCGAACGCGAGCGCGCGGTCGGTGCCCGCGACGCGGAACGCGCCACGCGCGAATTCGATGTCGGCCTCGGCGGCTTCCAACAAATGCGCGGCGATCTTCTTACCTTTGGCCACGATCTTCATCGCCGCGCGGTCGAGCGCCGAGCCGCCGACCGCGATCGAGCGCGAGCCGAAGGTGCCGGTTCCGTAGGGCACGGCCGCGGTGTCGCCCTCGACGATCTCGATCTTGGCGAGCGGCACGCCGAGCCGGTCGGAGAGAATTTGCGCGAAGCTCGTAGCGTGGCCCTGGCCGTGATTGTGCGTGCCGAGATAAGCGCGAAGTCCGCCGTCCGGCTCGACGCGGATCTCCGCCGATTCGAAGAAGCCGGCGCGAGCGCCCATCATGCCGGCGAGACGCGAGGGTGCCACGCCGGACGACTCGAGATAGCAAGCAAGGCCGATGCCGCGGAGCTTGCCGCGTGCCTGGGATTCGCTGCGCCGTGCGGCGAAACCGGCATAGTCGCCGGCCGCCAGCGCCTGCGCGAAGATCGCGGGGAAATCGCCGCTGTCGTAAGTCGGCCCGATCGGCGTCCTGTAGGGCATCGCCGAATTCGGAATGAAATTGCGGCGGCGGATCTCGGCGCGATCGAGTTTCAACTCGCGCGCGGCGCGGTCGGCAAGGCGCTCCAGCACGTAACAGGCTTCGGGGCGCCCTGCGCCGCGGTATGCGTCGGTCGGCAGCGTGTTTGTGAACACGCCGATCACTTCGACGTGGATCGCCGGCGTGCGGTAGAGGCCCGCGAGAAGCGCGCTGTAGATGGCGCTCGGAATCGCGGCGCCCACGGTCGAGACATAGGCGCCGAGATTGGCGATCGTCGTAACGCGGAGGCCGAGAAATTCGCCATCGGCGCCCAGCGCGAGCGCGGCCTGGGTCGCGTGATCGCGCGCCTGATTGTCGGAGAGGAAACTCTCGTTGCGGCTCGCTACCCATTTGACCGGCCGACCCAAGCGTCGTGCGGCCCAGGCGACGACCGTTTCCTCGGGATAGTGCTTGCCCTTGTAGCCGAAACCGCCGCCGACATCGGGCGAGACCACGCGAATGGCGCCCTCGGGCAGACCGAGCTGCTCGGTCACGAGCCGGCGCACGTGATGCGGCACCTGAGTCGCAGTGTAGAGCGTGAAGCCCGCGGGCTCCGGTACGCCGATGACCGCGCGCGGCTCGATCGCGGCGCCGGCGATGCGGTGATTGACAAGATCGATCTTGGTCACATGCGCGGCGCGCGCAAAGGCGGCGTCGACCGCGGCGGCGTCGCCGCGCGTCCAGCGGAAACAGAGATTTTCCGGCGCGTCGCGATGGAGCTGCGGCGCTGCGCCGGCGAGCGCATCGCGCGCCGATGCCACCGCCGCGAGCGGCGCATATTCGATCTCGACGCGCTCCGCCGCGTCCGCGGCCGCATCGCGGCTTTCGGCGACCACGACGGCCAGCGCTTCGCCGACGTGCCGTACGGCACCGCGCGCCAGCGCCCAGCGCGGCGGCTCGTTCATCGTGCGCCCGTCGGCCATGCGCAGCGGCCAGAGGCTTTTCATCGGGCCGACCTTGTCGGCTTCCATATCGGCGCCTGTGAAGACGGCGATCACACCCGGCGCGCGGCCCGCCGCCTTCGCTTCGATGCGCGCGAACCGCGCATGCGCGTGCGGCGAACGCGCGAACGCGCAATGAAGTTCGCCCGGGAACACGAGATCGGCGACGAAGCGCCCGCGCCCGGTCAAGAAGCGCGCATCTTCCTTGCGCCGCACAGGCGCGCCGATACCTTCGGCGTTCAAGGTAGATTCCGGACGTGAGTCCATTTGCTGCGCCTCTCCCTACGGAGAGGGGACTTTCACTGCGTCTCCTCGCGCAACAGATCGAGGCGCTCGAAGACGGCGCGGTCGGTGACGATGAAGAGATCGGCGTCGCCCGCGAGCGCCTTGTGGCTCGCCCAGGTCCAATGCGGGATCGTGAACACGTCGTGCTGCGACCAATCGAAGGTGTCCGCGCCGATCGCCGATTGACCCTGCCCCGAGACGACGAGGCAGACGGCGTTGTAGGTGGCACGCCTTGCGCGCGTTGCGGCGCCCTTGGCGAGCCGCGCGGTGTAGCAATCGAGCGTGGTCATCACCGAGCCGCCCGTCACGGGATTGGTGTAGCGCAGCCACTTGGCGCCGTCGGGGCCCGCCGGCATGGCGGCGAGCAAGCGCCGTGTCGCTTCGCCGGGATAGCGGTACTTCGGCGATTGCGCGCCGTCGTGCCTGACATTCGCCGGCACGAGCCCGGCTTCGGACCAGAGCGTGTTCTCGCCCTCGTCCACCTCCCAGAACGCGTTGTCGCCCGGTGCCCCGGGCTCGAAGAAGCTCGCATCGAGGCCGCAGACGAGCGGCATGTTGGCGGCGTCGAACCAGAACGTGCGCTGCTTCCCTTCGTTGATATGGCCGTGCCAGCACATCGGCGGCGTCAACACGAGATCGCCCGGCAGCATGGGGCAGCGCCGCCCGTTGACGATCGTGACGGCGCCCTCGGCGCGCGTGGCAAAGCGGATCGCGGAGGCGGTGTGGCGGTGCGGACGCGCGTGGTCGCCGGGCTCGAGCACTGTGAACGCACCGATCAGATTGTTGGTCGAGACCGTGGCGCCGCCGAAGGCCGGATGCGCCATGATGATCGCGCGGCGCTCGACGTCTTCGACCGGCACTTCCTTGGCCGCGCGATGGCCGAGCGCCTCGATGTCGCGCCAGCGCCAATGATAGGGCGCGTCCTTGGCGGCGGGCGCCATCGGCGTGATCGCCTTGTAGCGATCCCAGAGCGGATGGATTTGCGCGGCCTCGAGCGCCGCAATGAGCGCCGCATCGGGCCGGGCGGCATTCTGCCGTGCGCGGGCGTCGTCCATGGCCAACCTCCCTCGGTGCCTGCGGTGCGGAAAATGGCACCCGCGTCGCACCGCGGTCAAATGGGGCTCAGGCGGCGAGCGCCTTCCGGTGCTCGGGCGCCAGATCGTCCTCGATGAACCAGCGGACGATGTCGTCCATCGACTTGTCCTGCTTGAAGCCCATATTGAGCGCGCGCTTGGGCGCGAAATCGGCGTGCCAGCGGTCGACGATGGCGGCGATGACCGGGTCTTTCTTGAATTTGACGCGCGCCGCCACCTTGGCGCCGGCCACGCGCTTCAGCGACGCCAGCATCTCCTTCACCGAGACGACGAAGCCCGGCAGCATCAGGCCCCGATTGTCGCCGAACGCCTTGGCCGGCAGCTCGTAGGCGTGCAACAACGACTGCACGACCGTGCGCGGCGATGCGCACCACATGCGCACCGAGGCATCGACCGGGCAGAACACCTCCTCGCCCTGCAGCGGCTCGCGGATGATCGAGCTCGCCCAGGTGGAGGCGGCGCGGTTGGGCTTGCCGGCACGGACCACGACCGTGGGGAGACGCAGCGAGCGGCCATCGATGAAGCCCTTGCGGCTAAAATCGTTGACCAGCAGCTCGCCGATCGCCTTCTGCGTGCCGTAGGACGTTTGCGGCAGGAGGTTGATATCGTCCTTGATCGGCACCGGAATGTCGCCGCCATAGACCGCAACCGAGCTCGTGAACACAACTTTGATCGGTTTCGAAAGCTTGCGGCAGGCCTCGAGCACCCAGCGCGTGCCGTCGAGATTGATCGCCATGCCGGTGTCGAATTCCGCCTCGGCCTGGCCGCTGACCACGGCGGCGAGATGGAAGACGGCGCCGGCGCCGGGGCCAATCAGCGCCTCCACCTCGCTACGCGCGGCGATGTTGCCGACATGCGTGGTGATCTTCGCGGCTGAGGCCGGCTTCTTAGGCTCGACGACGTCGAACAGCGCGAGTTCGCCGATGCGATCGCCGCCGAGCTTCCCCGCTTTGGCCAGCGCGGCCACGAGTTTCTGCCCGACGAAACCGGCGGCACCGGTGACTACGACACGCATTTCTCATCCTCCCAATATTCGTCATCCCGACGGGAGCGAGCCGTCTTCGGCTCGCGGAGTGGAGGGATCGCGGAGCAGCTGCCGCACGATCCCTCCACTCCGCACGGCGCCAGCACGCCGTGCTCCGGTCGGGATGACGCTGTTGGAACATGGGTGACAGGTTCCTCCGTTTGTTCAAGTTCAATTTTTCGCAAACCGGCCCCGCGCCGCCGCCGCAGAGGTGATTACGCGGGGCGCGCGGACTGCTATGGTGGCCAAAAGCCGCGGCGCCGCGTGCTCCCATGGTGCAGCGCCAAACGGCGAAGACTTGGGAGGAAGATCGATGAAGCGGCTCTGGCTCGCTCTCCTCGGCGTCGCTCTCGCGCTGCCCGGCGCCGCGTTGGCCGAGGACGCGTATCCCTCGCGGCCGATCACGATGATCATCCCGTTCCCGCCCGGCGGCGTCGCCGACCAGACCGCGCGCGCGATCATCGCGCCGCTCGAGAAGGAGCTGAAGCAGGCGGTGGCGATCCGCAATGTCGGCGGCGCCGGCGGCGCGGTCGGCATGGCCGCGGCCGCCAATGCGAAGCCCGACGGCTACACGATCCTGTTGGCGCTCTCGAGCATCTCGATCATCCCCGAGGCCGACAAGCTGTTCGGCCGCACGCCCGCCTACACGGTCGACCAGCTGAAGCCGATCGCCCTTCTCGGCGCCGATCCCACCATCCTCGTCGTGCGCGCCGATGCGCCATGGAAGACGGTCAAAGAGTTCGAAGAGGCGGCGAAGAAGGAGCCGGGCAAATACTCGTTCTCATCGTCGGGCGTCTACGGGACCTTGCACATGGCGATGGCGATGTTCGCCAGCGCCGCCGATATCAAGCTGAAGCACGTGCCGTTCAACGGCGCCGGGCCGGCGGTGACGGCGATCCTAGGCGGCCATGTCGATGCGCTGGCCTCGGGGCCGGGGCCGGTGCTCGTGCACATCAAGGCCGGCAAGCTGCGGCCGCTAGCGAATTGGGGCACGAAGCGCATCGCGGTGCTGCCGGACGTGCCGACCTTCGCCGAGCTCGGCTACAAGAACGTCGAGTTCTACATCTGGGCCGGCCTCTTCGCGCCCAAGGACGTGCCGGCGCCGATCATGGATAAACTGCGCGCGGCGGTGAGGACATCCGCGGCAACGCCGGAATTCATCGGCGCGATGGAAAAGCTCGGCAGCCCCGTCGCCTATCTGGACGCGCCGGAATTCACGACATTCTGGGCCGCGGATGCCGCGCGCCTCGCCGAAGCGGTGAAGCGCGTGGGCAAGGTCGAGTAGGCGCGATGGATCTGCGCACACGCATCGCCTCCGGCCTCACGGCCGACCGCGCCGCCGGGCTCGCGATGATGGCCTTCGGCACGCTCGCCATCGTGGAAAGCCGCGGCCTGCCGATGGGCACGCTGCATCATCCGGGCCCCGCCTATTTCCCTGTGGCGCTTTCGATCGCGCTCATCGCGTTCGGCGCGCTGCTCGCGCTGTTCGCGGGCGCCGGCGCCAAGCTCAAGGAGCTCGGCTGGGGAGAGGCGCGCCACGCGATCTTGATTCTGCTCGGCGCCGGCGTTGCCGCCTACTTCCTCGAGCGCGTCGGCTACGTCATCTCCATGACGGCGCTGCTGCCC
>JBKOUH010000175.1:0-4299 GCA_046723285.1 Pseudomonadota bacterium | reverse complement strand
TCGTCAAGCGCTTCGCCACCGGCGCCATGAGCTTCGGCTCGATCAGCCGCGAGGCGCACACGACGCTCGCGATTGCGATGAACCGCATCGGCGGCAAGTCGAACACCGGCGAGGGCGGCGAGGAGAGCGACCGCTACAAGCCGCTCGCCAACGGCGATTCGATGCGTTCGGCGATCAAGCAGGTGGCCTCGGGACGGTTCGGCGTGACGGCCGAGTATCTCGTCAACGCCGACGATCTCCAGATCAAGATGGCGCAGGGCGCCAAGCCGGGCGAGGGCGGCCAGCTTCCGGGCCGGAAAGTCGACAAGAACATCGCGCGCGTGCGCTATTCGACGCCCGGCGTGGGCCTCATCTCGCCGCCGCCGCATCACGACATCTATTCGATCGAGGATCTGGCGCAACTGATCCACGATTTGAAGAACGTGAACCCCAAGGCGCGGGTCTCGGTGAAGCTCGTCTCCGAGGTTGGCGTCGGCACCGTGGCCGCCGGCGTCTCCAAGGCGCGCGCCGATCACGTGACGATCGCGGGCTTCGAGGGCGGCACCGGCGCCTCGCCGCTGACCTCGCTCACGCATGCCGGCTCGCCCTGGGAAATCGGCCTCGCCGAGACGCAACAGACGCTGGTGCTGAACGCGCTGCGCGGCCGCATCGCGGTGCAAGTCGACGGCGGCCTGCGCACGGGCCGCGACGTCGTCGTGGGCGCGCTGTTGGGTGCCGACGAGTTCGGCTTCGCGACCGCGCCGCTGATCGCCGCCGGCTGCATCATGATGCGCAAGTGCCACTTGAACACCTGCCCGGTCGGCATCGCGACTCAGGACCCGGTGCTCCGGAAGCGCTTCACCGGCCAGCCCGAGCACGTGATCAACTTCTTCTTCTTCGTCGCCGAGGAAGTGCGCGAGCTGATGGCGCAGTTGGGCTTCCGCACCTTCGAGGAGATGGTGGGCCGCGTCGATTGCCTCGACATGCGTCGCGCCGTCGACCATTGGAAGGCCAAGGGCATCGATCTCTCGAAGCTGCTCTATCAGCCGCAGGCCAAGGCCGGCGTCGCGATCTACAATTGCGAGAAGCAGAACCATCATCTCGACCGCGCGATCGATCACGAGCTGATCGCCGCGGCCGGCCCGGCGTTGGAGCGCGGCGAGCCGGTCAGCATCGAGCGCGAGATCCGCAACATCCACCGCACTGTCGGCGCCATGCTCTCGGGCGAGGTGGCGAGGCGCTACGGCCACGCGGGCTTGCCCGAAGACACGATCGCGCTGCGCTTCACCGGCACCGCGGGGCAGAGCTTCGGCGGCTGGCTCGCGCGCGGCATTTCGGCGACGCTCGTCGGCGACGCCAACGACTATGTCGGGAAGGGCCTTTCCGGCGGGCGCCTCGTCGTGAAGCAGCCGCCGCAGGCCAAGCGCGATCCGCTGAAGAACATCATCGTCGGCAATACCGTGCTTTACGGCGCCATCGCGGGCGAGGCCTATTTCGAGGGCGTGGCCGGCGAGCGCTTCGCGGTGCGGAATTCGGGCGCCGTGGCCGTCGTCGAGGGCACCGGCGATCACGGCTGCGAATACATGACCGGCGGCGTCGTCGCCGTGCTCGGCGCCACCGGCCGGAACTTCGCGGCTGGCATGTCGGGCGGCATCGCGTACGTCTATGATCCCGACGGCCGCTTCAATGATCTCTGCAACCCGGCGATGGTCGACCTCGAAAAGGTCGCCGCAGGCGAGACCGGCGAGGACGATCCCGAGCGGCCGCAGCAGCGTTCGCCGAGCGTCGCGGATAGCGGCATGGGCGATCCGTTGCGCTTCGACGCCGAGCGGCTGCGGATCCTCGTCGAACGCCACCATTTGCACACCGGCAGCGCGAGGGCGAAAGCCCTCCTCGACGACTGGAGCCGGGCGGTCACGCGCTTCGTCAAGATCGTGCCCAAGGATTACCGCCGCGCGCTGCTCGAGATGAAAGCCGAGCGCCAAGTCTCGCGCGTGGCGGCGGAGTAAGTGAAGTGAACAGGAGCCGGGGAGGCGAAGATTTGCCACGAAGGCACGAAGGTCACGAAAAAGGTGACTCCCCGCGCCTTTGGCGCGGATTCTTCATTCCTTCGTGCTCTTCGTGCCTTCGTGGCGACTTTGTCCTCTTCGCGGCGGTGATTTTTTGATCGGATTGGAGTGAACCATGGGGAAGCCGACCGGCTTCTTGGAAATTGCGCGCCAGGACCGGAGCTACGAGAAGGTCGAGAAGCGCAAGACCAACTGGAAGGAATTCATCAGGCCGATGGAGCAATCCGCTTGCTCGACGCAAGCGGCGCGCTGCATGGATTGCGGGATTCCGTTCTGCCATTCGGGCTGTCCGGTCAACAACATGATCCCGGACTGGAACAATCTCGTCTATCGCGACCAGTGGCGGACCGCGCTGGAGACGCTGCACTCGACCAACAATTTCCCCGAATTCACCGGCCGCATCTGCCCGGCGCCGTGCGAGGAAGCCTGCACGCTCAACATCGACGACAACCCGGTGACGATCAAATCGATCGAGTGCACGATCGTCGATCGCGGCTGGGCGGAAGGCTGGATCGTGCCCGAGATGCCGGCGCGGCGCACGGGGAAGGGCGTGGCCGTCGTGGGCTCGGGTCCGGCGGGCATGGCGGCCGCGCAGCAGCTGGCGCGCGCCGGGCACGGCGTCACCCTCTTCGAGAAATCGGACCGCATCGGCGGCCTGCTGCGCTACGGCATCCCCGACTTCAAGATGGAGAAGCACATCATCGACCGCCGCATGCGGCAGATGGCGGCCGAGGGCGTGGAATTCCGCACCGGCGTCGAGGTGGGGAAGACGATCCCGTTCAAGTCGCTGCTCGACGGCTACGACGCGGTGGTGCTGACCGGCGGCGCCGAGTGGCCGCGCAATCTCGAAGTGCCGGGCCGCGAGCTGTCCGGCATCCATTACGCGATGGATTTCCTCGTGCAGCAGAACAAGCGCGGCGCGGGCGACGCCGAGAAGAAGGCCGCGCCCAGCGGCACGATCAGCGCCAAGGACAAGCACGTGATCGTCATCGGCGGCGGCGACACCGGCTCGGACTGCATCGGCACCTCGATCCGTCAGGGCGCCGCCTCGGTGACGCAGCTCGAGATCCTGCCGAAGCCGCCCGAGCACGAGAACAAGGCGCTCACCTGGCCCGATTGGCCGCTGAAGCTCCGCACCTCCTCATCGCAGGAAGAGGGCTGCGAGCGCGATTGGTCGGTGCTGACCAAGCGCGCGGTCGGCAAGGCCAACGTGGAAGCGCTCGAATGCACGCGGCTCGAATGGGTCAAAGGCGCCAACGGCCGCACCGAGATGCGCGAGATCCCCGGCAGCGCGTTCGAGCTGAAGGCCGATCTCGTGCTGCTGGCGATGGGTTTCCTGGGGCCGACCAAGCCCGGCATGATCGAGCAATCCGGCGTCGAGCTCGATCCGCGCGGCAATGTGCGCGCCGACACCAACGACTACCGCACGACGGTCTCGAAGGTGTTCACGGCCGGCGACATGCGCCGCGGCCAATCGCTCGTCGTTTGGGCGATCCGCGAAGGCCGCCAAGCCGCGCGCGCGGTCGACGAGTTCCTGATGGGATCGAGCGAGCTGCCGCGGTAGGGCGTCTCGCGCGCTTACGCGGCCAATGCCTCACCGCACGCGCGCCGCTCTTCCCACCGAGAGATCGCGCGCCGGCACCAGCGACAGCGCCTCGCCGAGGCGCTTGGCTTCGCGGCGCAGCACCGGCACCGACTGATCGATCATCTGCTTCATCGTCGCGCGGTGCGCGGCGACGGTGACGTTGATGGCAGCGATGGTGTTCCCGGCCTCGTCGACGACCGGCACCGCCACCGCGCGCTGGCCGGGCTCGATCTCCTCGTCCTGCGTGCCGTAGCCGTTGCGGCGCACGGCGGCGAGGACGGCGCGCAGGCGCTGGGGATCGGTGATCGTCTTGGGCGTGCGCGGCACAAGCTTGGCCTTGGCAAAGAACGCGTCGAGTTCGCGGCCGGACAGCGCCGCCAACAGCACGCGGCCCATCGAGGCGCAGAACGCGGGCAGGCGGCCGCCGACGCCGACATAGTCGTAGACGAGGCGCCCGCCCGAGACCCAGGTGACGTAGACGAGCTCCTCGCCGTCGAGCACCGAAAGCGAGCAGGCGTTGCCGGTGTCGCGCGCCACCGCCTCGAGCATCGGATGCGCGATGCGCCAGAGCGGCTGCGAGGAGAGGTAGGCGTAGCCGAGCTTCAGGGTGCGCGGCAGCAGCGAGAAGTGCCGCCCGTCGCTCTTCAGGTAGCCGAGCGTCTCGAG
>JBKOUH010000089.1:0-1945 GCA_046723285.1 Pseudomonadota bacterium | reverse complement strand
AGTGGGGCATGAGCGAAAAGCTCGGCCCGCTCCGCTATAGCGAAAACGAGGAAGAAGTGTTCCTCGGCCACTCGGTGACGCAGCGGAAGAACATTTCCGACGCCACCGCCAAGATCATCGACGACGAGATCCGGCGCCTGGTCGAGGACGGCGAGAAGAAGGCGCGCAGCATCCTCTCGGCGCGGATCGAGGACCTCCACAAGCTCGCCAAGGCCCTGCTCGAATACGAGATGCTGAGCCTCGACGAGGTCAAGAAGGTGCTGAAAGGCGAGACGATCGAGCGGCCGACCATCGACGAACCGCCGCGCACAGGCCCCGCCGCGCAATCCGGCAAGCGCCCGCGCGGCTCCGTGCCGACCAGCCGCCCCGGCGGCATCGCGCCCGAGCCTAGCACCTGACGATCACGCAGGCATAAATCGCGGCGAGAGCCCCGTTCAGAGCGAACGGGGCTCTTTTTTTCGGGGATTGAAACGTTTCGACACTTTTTTTGATGTGAAACGTTGCTGCATCGAGCCGTATGAAGCAGCGACGGATCGGAAAAAGGGGGGCCGTCCCGCGCGATGTCGCCTGCGCCGCGTGAATTTGCCGGATTGAAGCTCGACCGCCCGCTCCTGATGGGCATCGTCAACGTGACGCCGGACAGCTTCTCCGACGGCGGCGCCTATTTCGATGCCGAGCGCGCGATCAAGCATGGCGTGAACCTCATCGCCGAGGGCGCCGACATCCTCGACATCGGCGGCGAGTCGACGCGCCCCGGCGCCGAGCCGGTGGCCCTCGAGGAAGAGAAGCGCCGCGTGCTGCCGGTGATCGAAGGCCTGCGCGAGGCCGGCGTCCCGCTCTCCTGCGATACCTCGAAACCCGAGCTGATGGCGGCGGCGCTCGATGCCGGCGCCCGCATCATCAACGACGTGAGGGCGCTGCGCTTGGGCGGGATCGACCTCATCGCCGCCCGCGGCGCCGCGGTCATCTTGGGCCACATGCAGGGCGAGCCGGCGACGATGAACGTCGAGCCGCACTACGACGACGTCGTCGCCGAGGTGCGCGCGTTCCTGGCCGAGCGCGTGGCCGCCTGCATCGTCGCCGGCATTCCGCCGGAGCGCATCGCGGTCGATCCCGGCTTCGGTTTCGGCAAGCGGCGGCGGCACAACATGGCGTTGCTCCACGATCTGGGCGCTCTCGCCGCGTTCGATGTCACCATCTGCGTGGGCGCCTCGCGGAAGTTCTCGCCCAAGGATGCCTCGGACGAGATGAGGCTCGCGGGCTCGCTCATCGCCGCCGTCGTCGCCGTCCGCAACGGCGCCCGCATTCTCCGCGTCCACGACGTCGCCGAGCACAAGACCGCGCTCGAGCTGCTGCCCGATCTCGATGCCCCGGGCGCGGCAGCGCAGCCGTCTCACGCCTAGGGTCGTGCCTACAATCCGCGCAGGAACGCGATCAGTTCGGAATTCACGCGCGCGGCCGCCTCTTGCTGCACCCAATGTCCGGCGCCGGGGATGAGGATCTTGCCGCGCAGGCCCGGCACCGCGTCGTCCATCGCGGCGAGGCGGTCGCGGCGGCCGCCGATGCGCAGCGTCGGATCGCGCTCGCCGGCGATGAAGAGCGCGGGCTGACGGATCTTGGCGTCGCCGAACGGCGCCACCAGCGCCCAGTTGCGGTCGATATTGCGATACCAGTTGAGGCCGCCGCGAAAGCCGCTCTTCTGGAACGCGGCGATGTAGAAGGCGAAATCCTCGGGCGCGAGCCACGCGGGCCGCGCCGCGGGCTCGAGCGTCGTGTCGAGCAGGCCGCCGCGCTCGGGCACCACGGCGCGCCAATGCCAATCCGCCGGCACGTCGCCCGAGGCCGCATGATAGATGCGGCGGAGCGAGCGCGCGACGTCGTGCTCGAGCTCGGCCTCGGCCACGCCCGGTTCCTGGAAATAGAGCCAGTAGAAGCGGTCGTAGCC
>JBKOUH010000325.1:0-7890 GCA_046723285.1 Pseudomonadota bacterium | reverse complement strand
TGTTCGGCGCCGACCTTGGCGAGATGAGCCGCCGCGCGCTCGGCCAACGCCTGCGCCACCGGCCGCGTCGCCTGGGCGCAGGAGCGCCGGTCGGGCCTGCCGTCCTGCGCCGCCGCGGGCTGGGCAAGCGCGAACGCGGCGAGGGCGAGAGCAAGCGGCAGGATGCGCATCGGAGCCTCCATCGGCCTCGCTACGAACGCTAACACGCGGCCGATATTCCGGCCAGCCGACCCTCCCCCTCGCCGGAGCGGGCGGCTATTGTGCCCAACCCATCCCACGCCCCCGGATCCCCGTCGTCTGGCGCTGAACCATGGCCGTCTACACCGAAGTCGACGACGACGCGCTCGAGGCGTTTCTGGCCGAGTACGACATCGGCGCGCTCACCTCCTACAAGGGCATCGCCGAGGGGGTCGAGAACTCGAACTATTATCTCGAGACCGACCGCGGGCGGTACATCCTGACGCTCTACGAGAAACGCGTGGCGCGCGAAGATCTGCCGTTCTTTCTGGGGCTGATGGACCATCTGGCGGCGCGCGGCATCCCCTGCCCCACGCCCGTCCACGGCCGCGACGGCCAGGCGCTGCGCCAGCTTTCGGGCCGGCCGGCGGCGATCGTGACGTTCCTCATCGGGGTCTGGCAGCGGAAGGTGCGCATCGAGCATTGCGCGCCGTTGGGCGACGCGCTCGCGCGCCTGCACGCGGCCGGACGCGACTATGCCGGTCAGCGCCCCAACAATCTTTCGCTTTCGGGCTGGCGGCCGCTGTTCGAAAAATGCGCGCCACGCGCACACGAGGTGCAAGCCGGGCTCGCCGGCGAGATCGAGGCCGAGCTCGCTTATCTCGAGAAGAACTGGCCCGCCGCGCTGCCGGCGGGCGTCATCCACGCCGATCTCTTCCCCGACAACGTCTTCTTCCTCAATGACAAGGTTTCGGGCCTCATCGACTTCTACTTCGCGTGCAACGATTTCTTGGCCTACGACGTGGCGGTGTGCGTGAACGCATGGTGCTTCGAAAGCGACGGCAGCTACAACGTGACCAAGGCCAGGGCCCTGATCGGCGCCTATCAGAAGGCGCGCGCGCTATCGGCCGAGGAGCGGAAGGCGCTTCCGATCCTGTTGCGCGGCGGCGCGCTGCGCTTCTTGCTGACGCGCCTTCACGATTGGATCTTCCGCGCCGACGGCGCGCTCGTCACGCCGCACAATCCGCTCGAGTATTACCGGAAGCTCCGCTTCCACCAGGGCGTGAAGCGCCTCGGCGAGCTCGGAATCGCATCGTGACGGCGGCACGAAGGAAGCGCGTCGACATCTTCACCGACGGCGCCTGCTCGGGGAATCCGGGGCCGGGCGGATGGGGCGTGCTGCTGCGCTATGGCGCGCGCGAAAAGGAGATGTTCGGCGGCGAGCCGGCGACGACGAACAACCGCATGGAGATGATGGCCGCGATCCGGGCGCTCGAAGCGCTCAGCGAGGCGGTGGAGGTTCATCTCCACACCGACAGCCAATATCTCCAGCTCGGCATCACGAGCTGGCTCGCGCAGTGGAAGAAACGGGGCTGGAAGACCGCCGACAAGAAGCCGGTGAAGAACGTCGATCTCTGGCAGCGGCTCGAAGCGGCGATCGCGCATCACCACGTGCACTGGCACTGGGTGCGTGGCCATGCCGGCCACGCCGAAAACGAGCGCGCCGATCTCCTGGCGCGCCAAGGCATGGAACCGTTCTTGAAGAAAAAGCAGGATGAAGAAACGTAGGGGTGCACGGTTGTGCGCCCCTACGCGTTCATCGTGACGTCGGTCGCAGTGCCGGCGCGCTAAAGCGCCTTCATCACCGCTTCGGCGCTCGAGACCTCGAACTGGCCGGGGTTCTCGACCGCGAGGTGCTTCACCACGCCGTTGTCGATCACCATCGCATAGCGCTTGCTGCGCATGCCCATGCCGAAGCCGCTGCCGTCCATCTCGAGGCCGACGGCCTTGGTGAAATCGGCGTTGCCGTCGGCGAGCATCAGCACCTTGTCGCCGACGTTCTGGTCCTTGCCCCAGGCGTTCATGACGAACGCATCGTTGACCGAGAGGCAGGCGATCTTGTCGACGCCCTTCTTCCGGATGTCTTCGGCCTTGCCGACGAAGCCGGGCAGATGCTTGGCCGAACACGTGGGCGTGAACGCGCCGGGCAGCGCGAACATCACGGTCTTGCCTTTGCCGAACAGCTCGTCCGTGGTCATTTCCTTCATGCCGTCCTTGGTCATGGTCTTGAGCTTCACGGACGGGATCTTATCGCCGACTTTGATGGGCATGGGTGCGGTTCCCTTGGTTTTCTTGAATTGGGATGGGCAGGCGCGAAGCACGCGCTGCATTCGACGCGCCCGTCATGGCCTGGTGCAGGGCAGGTCTGCCTTGCGGCAGGACGGCCTGCCCGTTGGGCTCCAGCCGGGCGCAGAAGAGATAGGCGGGAACGCGCGCTCTGCCAAGCCCTAGCGGGGCGGGAGCCCGTCGACGCGAACCGTGAAGGTGCCGGCGCGCTTGCCGTCGATGAGCGTGAGCACGATCTCGGGATTGGCGGGCGGCGGCACCTCGCTCCATTGCACCGGCGCCGCGAAGCGCAGGCGCCCGGCCTCCGCCACCGGCTTCTGCATCGCCTTGCCGAACCGGATGCCGGGGCATTCGACCAAGAGATCGGGTGCTTCAAACGCAGCGCCCGAATTCGCGACGTCGATCACGAGCACGTCGCGTCCCTCGGCCCCGCTGCCACCGATGCGATGGCGCTTGATGCCCAGGATGCGCCAGCCGAGCTCGGCGCCCGGCCGCGGCGCCTCGGCTTGGAACTGCGCGATGGCGGCGGCGTTGCTCGATGATTGCGCGGTCTCGTCGCCGCGCGCCGGAAGATCGAGCGCGACGCGCGCTTCGACCAGCATGCAGATCTCGCGGCAGACCGCGTATTGCAGCGAAAGACGCGCCGCGAGTGGCTTGCCCGGCTCGGCCAACACGGCGTCGATCGGGAGGACCACGTGATCCGCGTAGCCGTAGCTTTCCATGCCGCCGATCTCGAAGCGTTTCGGCGCCGGCCACGCGACTTCGGGCTTGGCCAGGTTTCGCGAGTCGCTCCAATCGAATTTCGGCGGCAGTCCGCCTTCGCCGGGCGAACGCCAGTAGGTCTTCCAGCCCGGCGCCAGCGCGATCTCGAGTCCGAGGCGCACGGTCTTGGCATCGCCGGTCGCGGCCACGGCCGAGATCAGCCGGACCTTGGCATGGGTCGTTTCCGCCCAGGCGCCGGTCTCGGCACGCGCGCCGGAACCGATCGGGAACGCAAGCGTGCCCGCGAGCGCCGCCGCGAACGCCAAGGTCTTTGCGCCCACCGCCTCGCCGGATGTCATGACCTTGCCCATATTGTTCAGGTATATAAATGGGTTGCGATTCGCGTTCACGGCCCCGAGGATCACGATTGCGTGCCTCACGCGCGATCCGGCGATCACCCGCGGCGCATCGCGATCGTGCTGGAGGCGGAGGACCGCCGATGACGATTGAGGAATTCAAGGCTTTGCTGTGCGCGCATGGTGCCGACCGCAAGCGCTGGCCCGAGCGCGCGCGCGTATCGGCCGAAGCCCTGCTCGAGCGCGATCCGGCCGCTCAGGCGCTGCTCGCCAAGGCGGAAACGCGCACGCAGGTTGGGGAGAGCGACGATGGGAAGGCCGATGCGCCCGACCGCGACAGCCTGACCGGCCAGCTCCTGATCGCAATGCCGGCGATGCCCGATCCACGCTTCGCGCACAGCGTGATCTTCATGTGCATGCATGACGAGCGCGGCGCGATGGGGATCATCGTCAACCAGGTCGTCGATGGGCTCGATTTCGGGAAGCTGCTGGAGCAGGTCGGCATCAAGGACGAGCCGCCCAAGCGACGCATCGCGATCCATGTCGGCGGGCCGGTGGAATCCGGGCGCGGTTTCGTGCTTCATTCGAGCGACTACGGCCTCGATTCGACACTCGACGTGGACGGCGGTATTCGCTTGACGCAGTCGATCGAGGTGTTGAAGGAAATCTCGCGCGGCGGCGGGCCCCGCCGCTGCCTCTTGGCGCTGGGCTATGCCGGCTGGGGGCCGGGACAGCTCGAGCGCGAGATCAAGCAGAACGGCTGGCTCAATGTGGCGGCGGACGAGGAGTTGATCTTCGGCGCCGCCATCGACGACAAGTGGCGCCTCGCCTTGGCCAAGATGGGGATCGACCCCACGATGCTGTCGTCGAGCGCGGGCCGGGCCTGAATGCGGGCAGGGGGGACGATGCGAGGAGGGGACGGATGGCAATCTTCCGGATGCTGACGCTCGGCTTCGGCGCCGGAGCGTTCGGCGCCTGCATACTGGTCCTCATTTATGCGCTGCTGGGAGCGCTGCACGTTCCTGAACTCATCGGCCTCCCGCCGCCTGAGCCACGGCCCATGCTGCCCATATTCTATCGCACCGTCGTCTGGGGCGGCCTCTGGGGGCTGCTGTTGGTTGTGCCGATCCTCAGCCGATTGTGGTGGTTGAAGGGCATGATCATTGGCGCGCTCGCCACGCTCGCGATCCTTTTCTATTTTGATCGCGGAATCATGACGCCGCCGACGCGGTTCGCCTACGCGCTGGTGCTCAACCTCATCTGGGGCCTCGCCGCGGGCGGCTGGTGGGCGCTTGTCGGCAACGCGCGCAAGAACGGACGGAAATACGGGACGTTCATGCGATGAGGGCGCTGGTTATTTAGGGGTCGGACCCCGGGCTTAAGAAGAAAGTCGCGCCGCTAGCTTCTCGTAGCTCTCGAGCTTCTTCGCGGGACCGAGCGTCGTCACCGTGAGCGGGCCCTTCAGCAGCACGGCGGCGCAGCGCGCGAGCGCGGCGTTGTCGACCTTGTCGATCTCGGCGGTGAGCTCCTCGGGCGGCAGGATGCGGCCGTAGATCGTGAGCTGGCGCGCGATCTGCTCGGCGCGGGCGTGCGTGCTTTCGAGCGACATCAGCACGTCGGCACGGAGCTGCGCCTTGGCGCGCGCCAATTCCTCGGGCGCCACCGCCTTGGCGACGCCGGCCACTTCGTCGAACACGAGCGGCGTGAGCTCCTTGAGGCTCTTCTCGCCGGTGCCGGCATAGACGCCGAACAAGCCGCTGTCGGCGAAGCCGGCGTGGAAGCTGTAGATCGAGTAGACGAGGCCGCGCTTTTCGCGCACCTCCTGGAAGAGCCGCGAGGACATTCCTCCCCCAAGTACCGTCGAGAGCGCGGCCATCGCGAACTGGTCGGCATGGCCGAGCGGCAGGCCGGGGAAGCCGAGCACGAGATGTACCTGCTCGAGATCGTTTTCGCCGCGGAACTCGCCGCCGCTGTAGCGCGCGGGCGCAGGGGCCGGCGCGTCGCCCTGCGCCAGCCCGGCGAACAGCACTTTCGCGCGCTCGACCAGCCATTCGTGATCGAGCTTCCCGGCGGCGGCGAGGATCATGCGCCCAGCGTGATAGTGCCGCGCCATGTGGCCGACGATGGCCTCGCGCCGGAGCGCGGTCACCGTCTCCTCGGTGCCGAGCACAGGGCGGCCGAGCGGCTGATTCGGGAACGCGGTTTCCTGGAAATGGTCGAAGATGATGTCGTCGGGCGTGTCGCGCGCCTGGCCGATCTCCTGCAGGATCACCTCGCGCTCGCGCTCCAGCTCCTCGCGGTCGAACACCGAGTGCTGGAGGATGTCGGCGACGATGTCGAGCGCGAGCCCGACATCCTCCTTCATCACCTTGGCGTAATAGGTCGTGCCCTCGCGCGCGGTATAGGCGTTCAAATGCCCGCCGACGGCCTCGATCTCCTCGGCGATGGCGCGCGCCGTGCGCCGTTTCGTGCCCTTGAACGCCATATGCTCGAGAACGTGCGAGACTCCGTTGACCTCTGCCGTCTCGTGGCGCGTTCCGGCCTGGACCCAGACGCCGACCGACGCCGTTTCCACTTGCTCCATGCGATCGGAGGCGACGGCGAGGCCGTTCGGGAGCTTGGTGAGGCTGACCGTCATGGCCGCAACCCTTCGGGTTGCGACGTTCGAACTTTGGCAAACGCCGTCATGCGGCGCTTCTCGCCGCGCGCGGCTTGCCGGCGTTCTGGCGGAGATGATCGAACAACGCTGCGGCGCGGTTCGGCAGCGTGACGCAATATTCGCGGCGCTTGGCGAGATCGGCGAGTGCCGGCGGCAGCGGCGGCTCGGTGCCGATCGCGCGCTTGACCGCGGCGCCGAACTTGGCCGGGTGCGCTGTGGCCAGGGCCACCAGCGGCACGGCGGGGTCGCGGCGCTTGGCGCGGCCGGCGGCGATACCGATGGCCGTGTGCGGATCGACGATTTGCCCGGTCTCGTCGCGGATGCGGCGGATCCACGCCAAAGTCTCGTCGTCGGAGAAGCGCGCGGCGGCGAACAATTCGCGCGCCTGGCGCCACGCCGCCTCGGCGATGGGCATGCGGCCGGTCTTCCGGAATTCACCCATGGCGGAGGCGACGGCGGCGCCGTCGCGCCCCAGGAGATCGAACAACAGGCGCTCGAAATTGCTCGAGACTTGGATGTCCATGCTCGGCGAGTAGCTCGCCTCGACCGGACGCATCTCCATCGCGTGCTCCTCGAAGAAGCGCGTCAGGATATCGTTGCGGTTGGAGCCGACGATGAGCTGCGCGATCGGCAGACCCATCTGCCGCGCGGCATAGCCGGCATAGATGTTGCCGAAATTCCCGGTCGGCACCGCGAACGCGACTTCGCGCAGCGGCACGCCGAGCTTCAAAGAAGCCCAGACGTAGTAGACGATCTGCGCCGCCACCCGCGCCCAATTGATCGAGTTGACGGCCGAGAGCTTCAGCGCATCGCGCAGCGCCAGATCGTTGAACGCCGCCTTCACGAGGTCCTGGCAATCGTCGAACGTGCCTTCGATCGCGATGTTGTGGACGTTCGCCGCGTCCACCGTCGTCATCTGCAGGCGCTGGATCTCGGAGACGCGGCCCTTGGGATGGAGGATGAAGACATCGACCGACGCGCGGCCCGCCAGCGCCGCGATCGCGGCCGAGCCGGTGTCGCCGGAGGTGGCGCCGAGGATGGTGATACGCTCGCCGCGCCGCTTCAGCACGTAGTCGAACAGCGGGCCCACGAGCTGAAGCGCGAAATCCTTGAAGGCGAACGTGGGGCCGTGGAAGAGCTCGAGCAGAAACTCATTGGCGCCGAGCGGCACAAGCGGCGCCACGTCGGGATGGCCGAACTGCTGATAGGCCGCCGCGGTCAGCGACGCGAAATCGCTCTCGGGAATGGCGCGGCCGACAAAGGGCTGGATCAGGCGCGCCGCCAGGGTGGGGTAACCCAAGCCGCGGAAGGCGCGGAGATCGCCGGCGTTCAAGCTCGGCCAGCGATCGGGCACGTAGAGGCCGCCGTCGCGCGCGAGGCCCGCGAGCAATACCTCCTCGAAGCCCAGGACCGGCGCTTGGCCGCGCGTGCTGATGTAGCGGACGTCGGACATCTCGAAACCGCGGACCAATAGGCCACAACACTTTAGGGGCGCACGGCCCGTGCGCCCCTCCGAAGGCTTGGGTTAATCCCCCCGCCCCATCCCGTCAACTATGCGCCAAAGCGCCTATTTCGAGGGCGGCTTGATCTTGCGCTTTAGAACGATGCGCGCGCCGGCCTGGCCTTTGCGCCGGATGGCGACGCTTTCGCCGGTCATGTCGGCGAAGGGCCTAACGCGCAGCTTGATCTGATGCTGCTGGCTGGCCTCGCCGCCCTCGGGCCAGACGCCGCGGTAATAATGCTTCTGCCACTTCTCCTGCACCGCCGCCTGCTTCCATTCGCGGAGATCGCGGTTGAACTGCTCGCGCGCGGCGTTCCACATGTCGTAGCGGCGCTTGGTATCGGGATCGGCGGCGATGTCGCGGATCT
>JBKOUH010000117.1:0-9919 GCA_046723285.1 Pseudomonadota bacterium | reverse complement strand
ATGTACATCTGCGCATGGCATGCGGCGCCGTTGCCCCCGCTCGCATGCACCTCTTCCAAGATCGCCGCGGCGGCGCCGATGCCGAGCCCGCTGCCGCCGAACTCTTCGGGGATGAGGCAGCCCAAATAGCCCGCCTCCGTCAGCGCGCGCACGAATTCGGTCGGGTATTGCCGCTCGCGGTCGAGCGCGCGCCAATATTCGCCCGGAAACCGCGCACAAAGCGCGCGCACGCCGTCTCGGACATCGGCGTGATCTTCGGTCGGAGCGCGAAGCGGTTGGTCGGCCATAGCGCGGATTCTAACACGCAGGATGCCGGCTTCGTAGGGGCGCCCTACCTGGCCGTTGAGCCACACGGCGATCCGGCATAGCTTCCGCCGGGGTGCTTTCAGGAGGAATGCGATGAAGCGCGCGATCTTGTCCGCGCTCGCGGCGGCGGCGCTCGGCGCGGCGCCGGCCTGGTCGGAGACCGAGCCGCCGAAGCCGCGCGAGATCGTCGTCAACGGCTCGGGCGGCGCCCAGGAGGCCGGCTCCAAGAAGGCCTTCTTCGAGGAGTTCGAGAAGCGCACCGGCATCAAGGTGGTGGCGACGAGCCCGCCCAACTTCGCGAAGCTGCTCGCGATGGTGAAGGCCGGGAACGTCGAGTGGACGATCACCGAGCTCGACATCGAGGAAGCAATCCGCGCCGAGCAGATGGGCCTCCTGGAACCGATCGACGACAAGATCGTCGACCGCTCGCGCTTCCCCGGCGAGGCGCGCACGCGGAGATATATCTTCTCGCGCGCGGTGTATTCGACCGTGATGGGCTATCGCACCGATGCCTGGCCCGCCGGCAAGGGGCCCAAGGACTGGAAGGACTTCTGGGACGTGGCGAAGTTTCCGGGCCCGCGCACGATGCAGAACCGGCCGGTCGACAATCTCGAATTCGCGCTGCTCGCCGACGGCGTGGCACCCGACAGGCTCTATCCGATCGACGTCGACCGCGCCTATCGGAAGCTCGACCAGATCAAGCAGCACGTGGCGGTGTGGTGGAAGACCGGTGCGCAATCGGCACAGCTCTTGATCGACAAGGAGGCGGTGCTCGGCACGGCCTGGAACGGGCGCTATTTCGCCGCCATCTCCAAGGGCGCGCCCATCCATGTCGAGTGGAGCCAGGGCAGCTTGAAGGAAAGCGCTTTCGTGATCCCGAAGGGCGCCAAGGACGTCTATTGGGCGCAGCGCCTGTTCGCGGTGATGACCGAGCCGAAGCTGCAGGCGATCTACGCGAATTTCGCCACCTACCCCGGCCTCAATCTCGACTCGATCCAATTCACCGATCCCAAGATCGCGCCCCAGCTTCCTACCCACCCCAACAATCTGCCGCGCCAGTTCTGGCAGGATGCGCGCTGGTGGGCCGACAACGGCGCCGCGATGGAAGAACGCTGGGCCAAGTGGGTGATCGCGAAATAGCGCGCGCGGCTGAGGCGGCAGCGGCCAAGCGCGACGCGCTTGCGCCCGCGCCGCTGCTCGTCATCGCCGGCGTCGAGCGGCGCTTCGCCGACCGCCGCACGCCCGGAGTCGCGGCGCTGGCCGGCGTCGATCTCGCGATTCAGTCGGGGGAGTTCCTGACGCTGCTCGGCCCGAGCGGCTCGGGCAAGACGACGCTGTTGAAGGTCGTGGCCGGCTTCGAGCCGCCCGACAAGGGCAGCGTGGCGCTCGCCGGGCGCGACATCACCGCGCTGGCGCCGGCCAAGCGCAACATCGGCATGGTGTTCCAGAACTACGCGCTGTTTCCGCACATGAGCGCCGCGGCCAACATCGCGTTTCCGCTGGCGATGCGCGGCATCCCACGCGATTCGATCCGCGACAAGGTTTCCTCGGTGCTGGCGCTGGTCGGGCTCTCGGGCTACGGCGAGCGCTTGCCGCGCCAGCTTTCGGGCGGCCAACAGCAGCGCGTGGCGCTGGCGCGCGCGATCGTATTCGACCCCACGCTGCTGCTGCTCGACGAGCCCTTCGGCGCGCTCGACAGGAAGCTCCGCGCGCAAATGCAGGCCGAGGTAAAGAGCCTGCAGCGCCGGCTCGGCATCACGACGCTCTTCGTCACGCACGATCAGGAGGAGGCGCTCGTCCTCTCCGACCGCATCGCGGTGATGAACGCGGGCCGCATCGCGCAGATCGGCACGGCCGAACATCTCTACCGCCGGCCCGCGAGCCGCTTCGTCGCCGAGTTCGTCGGCGAGACCAATCTCTTCCGCGGCCGCGCCGGCGTCATCGCCGGGCCCGCCCCGGCGCGCACGGTGGAAGTGAAGCTCGAAAGCGGCGCCGCAATGCGCGCGTCCCTGGCGCCGGGCGACCGCGCCGTGCACTACGGCGCCGATCTGGCGCTCGTCGTGCGTCCCGAACGGCCGCGCCGCCTCATCGCCGGCGCCGCGTTCGAGAATCAAGTCGCCGGCACCGTTGCCGAGGCGACCTATCTCGGCGAGACGGTCCGCTACCGCGTGATGCTCGAAGGCGGCGGCGAGATCGTGCTGCGATGGCCGGCCGAAGGCGAACGCCTCTCGCCCGGCACGCGCCTCGAGCTCGGCTGGCCCGCCTCCGACATGACCGCGGTGCTCTGGGCATGAGCGCGCGGCGGCGCGATCTCGGCCCCCTCGCCGCGGGCGCGCTGCCGCTGCTGTTCTTGGGCGTGCTGTTTCTCTTTCCGGTGCTGCGCCTGCTGCTCACCAGCGTCGAAGGCGGCAGCCTCGCCGCGTTCGAAAAAGCGGCCACCGACGCACTCTACGTGGGCGTCCTGATCGATACGGTGAAGCTTTCGCTGATCGTGGCCGCAATCTGCCTCGCGCTCGCCTACCCCGTCGCCTATTTCCTGGCGACGGCTTCGCGCCTTTGGGCTGCGATCGGCTTCGGCTGCCTCTTGCTGCCGTTCTGGACCAGCATCCTCGTGCGCACCTACGCGTGGACGATCGTGCTGGGCAGGAACGGGCTCGTGAACCGGCTGCTGCTCGATTTGGGCATCGCGACCGAGCCCGTACCGCTGCTCAACAACGAGATCGGCGTCGTCGTCGGCATGGTCCACGTGCTGCTGCCCTACATGGTGTTTCCGATCTACGCGGTGATGCTGCGCATCGATCGCGATCTCGCGGCGGCGGCGGAAGGCCTTGGCGCTACGCCGTGGCGCGTGTTCACCCGCGTCTATTTTCCGTTGACCCTGCCCGGCGCCTTTGCCGGCAGCGTGCTCGTCTTCGTGATCGCGCTCGGCTTCTTCATCACGCCCGCGATCCTCGGCGGCGGGCGCGTGATCACGATCGGGCTCCTGATCGAGCAGCAGGTACGCCAGTTCCTCGACTGGCCGTTCGCCGCCGCGCTCTCGGCGCTGCTGCTGGCGGCGGCGCTGCTCATCCAGGGCACGTTCCAGCGCGTGCTCCGCGGAGAGGCGCGATGGCACTGAGCCGCAAGCGCCCGTCGCTGCAGCGCCGCGCGGTCTACGCCGTGGCCGGCGCCGTCTTCGCGTTCCTGCTGTTGCCGCTCGCGGTGATCCTGCCGGTCTCGTTCACGTCGGCGGATTATCTCGCATTTCCGCCGCCCGGATTTTCGTTGCGCTGGTACGAGGCCTATTTCGACGATCCGCTCTGGATCGCGGCGACGCTCCGGAGCCTCGCCATTGCCGGAGCCGTCACGGTTCTGGCGACGGCGCTCGGCACGCTGCTCGCCTTCTCGATCGTGCGCGGGCGCTATCCGGGCCGCGCGGTCGTGAGCCAGATCGCGACTGCGCCGTTGGCCGTTCCCACCATCGTCTACTCGATCGCCGTCTATGGCCTGTTCTCGACGCTGAAGCTCGTCGGCCACTGGCACGGCATCGCGCTCGCCCATACGGTGCACGCGCTCCCCTTTGTCGTGCTCATCATGGGCGCGGCGCTGCGCACCGTCGACCCGGCGCAAGAGCAAGCGGCGATGGGCCTCGGGGCCTCGCGCTTCGGCGCCATCCTGCGCGTGACGCTCCCGCAGCTCCGGCCCGCGCTCGTCTCCTCGGCCTTCCTCGCGTTCATCTCGTCGTTCGACGAGCTCGTGATCGCGATGTTCCTGAGCGGCGCCGACATGACCTTGCCGAAGAAGATGTTCGACAACATCCAGATGGAGATCGAGCCGACCGTCGCCGCGGTCGCCATGCTGCAGATCGCGCTCGCGGCGGTCGTGTTGACCCTGGCCGCCCGCTTCGGCAGCGGGGCGAAGGTATTGAATTAGGGGACGAGGTGATTGCTGCGTCACGGGCCGATTAGAAACTCCGATCGCCGCTTTTCGAGCTCGCGTACATCAATGATCCCGATATGTGCGATCGTGGTGTCGATTTCCGATTTGAGGATGTCGATCGCCTGCGCCACGCCTTTTTCGCCGGCCGCGGCGAGGCCGTAAAGGAACGCGCGGCCGATGAGGCAGGCCTTGGCGCCGAGCGCCAGCGCTTTCACCACGCTCTGGCCGCGGCGGATGCCGCTGTCGAGCAGCACCTCGAGGCGGCCGCCGACTTTCTCGATCACGGCGGGCAGCGCAGCGATCGTGGGCATGTCGCCATCGAGCTGGCGGCCGCCGTGGTTCGAGACGACGAGCGCATCGGCGCCGGCATCGGCGACGCGCGCCGCGTCCTCGGGTGCCACCACGCCTTTGACGATCAGCTTCCGCTTCCACCGGCCTCGGATCCAGTCGAGATCTTTCCAATTGAGCGAGAAATCCATGTTGCGCGCGACGAACTCGCCCTGGCTCATGATGCCGGAGCCGGCGGCCGGCACCGAGGCGAGATTGCCGAATTGCGCGCGCGGCGCGCGCAGCATCGCGAGGCTCCACGACGGATGGAGGATCATTTCGAGCCAGCTCGACAGCCCGATGGCGCCGCGCGCGACGAAGCGGTTGCGCACGTCGCGCTCGCGGTTGGCGCGCATCGCGATGTCGACCGTCAGCACCAGCGCCGAGCAGCCGGCCGCGTCGGCGCGGGCGATGAGCTCCTCCGTGATGCCGCGTTCCTTGGTGACGTAGAGCTGGAACCAGAACGGCGCCTTGGTGGCGGCGCGCACGTCTTCGATCGAGCAGATCGAGGCCGTGCTGAGGCAAAACGGAATGCCGGCCGCCTCCGCGGCGCGCGCCGCCGCGATCTCGCCGCGCGGCCACAGCAAGCCCGCGAATCCGGTCGGCGCCAGGACGAGCGGCAGCGCCTGCTCGGCGCCCAAGACGCTCGTGCCGAGCCGGCGCTCCGACATGTCGTTGAGCACGCGATGGCGAAAGCGCACGCGATCGTACGCCTCCTCGTTCCAGCGCATCGTCTTCTCGTCGTAGGCCGCGCCGTCGACATAGTCGAAGAGGAAGCGCGGCAGCCGCCGCCGCGCGGCGCGGCGCAGATCGTGGATGTTGACGATGGTCATCGGCCCTTCCCCGGCGCGTCCGCGGGGGTTTAGGCGAAGCTGGCCGTTCTGCCTAGGCCGAAGCCGCCATCGTCACCGGCGTGCGGCGGTCGCGCCCGACGCGCCAGGACCACGCGATGAGGATGAGCGCCGTCGCGGCGAATGCGGCGATTTGAATTCCGCTCGGCTGCGCGACATAGCCGCAAAGCGCATGCAAGACGCGGCCGGCGATGCTGTGGTCGTCGACGATGTTCGACGTGTCCCAGATCGCGGTGCCGAGCGCCGGCACGAGATCGGCCTGAACGAGGAAACCCATCGCCTGCGAGGCCATGCCGGCCGCGAGCAGCAAGACCATCCCGTTGGTGACCTGGAACAGGCGGCGCATCGGCAGCGCGATCAATCCGAAATAGAGCACCGCGCCGGCAGCGATGGCCACGGCGGCGCCGGCCGCGCCGCCGAGCAGCAGGGACGCGGCGCCTTCGCCCTCGGCGCCGGCCGCGATGCCGTGCAGGAACAGGATCGTCTCCGCGCCCTCGCGCAGCACCGCGACCGCGATCACGACCGCGATCGCATAAAGCGGGCGTGCGCCCTCGCTGACCTCGCGGGCAACGGCGCTCGCGCGCTCGCTCATCTCGCGCGCGTGGCGCGACATCCAGACGCAATGCCAGCCGAGCATCAGCACGGCCAAGCCGAGAACCGAGGCGTTGAACACCTCCTGCCCCGCATTGGCGAGCGCTTCGGCGATCGCGCCGGCGAAGAGGGCGACCGCAGCCGCGCCCGCGAGTCCGGCGGCGATACCGGCCGCCGCCCACAATCCGCGTCCGGCCGTGCCTCGGCACGCCGCCAGCACGATGCCGACGATGAGCGCCGCTTCGAGCGCTTCGCGGAAGACGACGATGAACGCGGACAACATGGCGGCGGCTGCCGACCCCGGTTTACTGCACGACGATCACGCCCTTGGCGGTCTTCTCGTGGAACTCCCCGACGAAGGTGTAGCGCCCGGGCTTCAACGGACCGATGAATACGACGCCTTCTTTACCGCCGGGAATGACTTTTTCGACGCGCAGCGACTTGCTCTCGAACTCCTCGGGCGAGGGATCGAGGTTCTTGACGGTGAGTTTCACCTTCTTGCCGGCCGGAACGGTCAATTCCGCGGGCTGGAACTTGTGGTCCTTGATCTCGAGCGTGAAGGCGGGGTCCTCGGCCCGCGCCGCGGTGGCGAGGCCGGCGGACAGGCCGAAAGCGAGGGCCAGGTAGAGCGAGCGCAGGCGCGTGGGCATGGGTCCGATCCGGGGGTTGAGCTAGGATCCCAATTGCTAACGATATTGCAAATTATTCGCAATAGCATCCGACACGATGTCGCAGCCGGGTTTACGGGCTAGAGCGGCTTGCGGATGACACGGGCGATCTCGCCGATGATGCCGCGGCGGAACGCGAGCACGCAGAGCACGAAGATGCCGCCCTGGATCACGCTGACCCAGGCGCCGGCGCGCTCGGCGAGGAACTCCTCGATCGAAATCAGCACGACGGCGCCCGCCACGGGCCCGAAGATCGTGCCCATTCCGCCCAGAAGCGCCATCAGCACCACCTCGCCCGACATCGGCCAGTTGACGTCGCCGAGCGCCGCGCTGCCGGTCACGTACACCTTGGTGCCGCCGGCGAGCCCGGCGAGCGCGGCCGAAAGCACGAAGGCCATGAGCTTGTAGCGCTCGACGCGATAGCCGAGCGAAACGGCGCGCGGCTCGTTTTCGCGGATCGCCTTCAGCACCTGGCCGAAGGGCGAATGCACGACGCGGTAGATGAAGAGAAAGCCGATCAGGAAGACGCCGAGCACGAACCAATAGAGCGTGAGATTGTCACGGAGGTTCAAGACGCCGATTGCCAGGCGCGACGCGTTGCCGAGCTGAAGTCCGTCCTCGCCGCCGGTGAACGGCGCCTGCACCGCCAAGAAGAAGATCATCTGCGCGAAAGCTAGAGTGACCATCGCGAAGTAAATGCCAAGGCGCCGGATCGCGAGCTTGCCGATGATGTAGCCGAAGACCGCCGCGACGACGACGCCGCCGATGATTGCGAACTCTGGCGGCAACGGCGGGATCGCGATGTTGATCGGTATGGCGACCTTGAAGATCGTGATCGTGCCGATCGCGAACCCCTTGGAGGCGAAATGCGCGCTCGCATAGGCGGCCGTGCCCCAGAAGGCGGCGTGGCCGAACGAGAGCAGGCCCACGAACCCGATCAGCAGGTTGAACGCGCAGGCGAACAGCGCGTAGCAGAGCAGCTTCGCGAGAAACACCGGATATTCGAGATAAGGCGCGGCGACCGCCAATCCGAGCATCAGCGCGAAGGCCACGTAATGATGGCGCGGCGTGCCGATCGACGCGAGCGCGGGGGCTTGGGCGATCATGTCACCCTACCCGCCCGAACAAACCGGCCGGCTTGATCAGCAACACGATCGCCATGATCACGAAGATCACGGTGTTCGACGCCTCGGCGAAGAACACCTTGGTCAGCCCTTCGACGACGCCGAGCGCGAAGCCGGTGACAATCGAGCCCATGATCGAGCCCATACCACCGATGACGACGACGGCGAAGACGACGATGATGAGGCTCGAGCCCATTTGCGGACTGACATTGTAGATCGGCGCCGCCATCACCCCGGCGAGCGCCGCCAACGCCACGCCGCCGGCGTAGGTGAGCGTCAACATTCGCGGCACGTTGATGCCGAAGGCCTGCACCAACGCGGGGTTCTCCGTGGCGGCACGGAGATAGGCGCCGAGTTTCGTGCGCTCGATCACGAACCAGGTGGCGAAGCAGAGCAGCAGCGAGAAGACGACGACCCAGCCCCGGTAGTTGGGCAAGAACATGAAGCCGAGATTGTGGCCGCCCTCGAGCAGCTCGGGAATCTGATAGGCCTGGCCGGAGGAGCCGTATTCGTTGCGGAACAGGCCCTCGACGATGAGCGCGAGGCCGAAGGTGAGCAGCAGGCCGTAGAGGTGATCGAGCTTGTAGAGCCAGCGCAGCATCGCGCGCTCGATGGCGATGCCGACGATGCCGACTGCGAGCGGTGCCAGCACGAGCGCGGCCCAGTAGCCGATCCCGAGCTTCTCGAGCAGCAGCCAGGCGATGAAGGCGCCCGCCATGTAGAGCGCGCCGTGCGCGAAGTTCACGACGTTGAGCATGCCGAAGATCACGGCGAGGCCGAGGCTCAACATCGCGTAGAACGCGCCGTTGATGAGGCCCAGCAGGAGCTGGCCGAACAAGGCCTGCGGCGCGATTCCGAGTAGCTCGAACATGGCGGCGTGATCTTGCGGCGATGCGGCGCACTTGCCCCCACCCCGCCTTCCCCCGCTCGCGCCGGGGAAGGAGAAGAAGCCCTCCCCAGCTTGCGGAGAAGGCTCGGGTGGGGGCGAGTCCGGCTAGCCTACTTCTTCACCAGCGGGCAGCCGCCGTCCGCGAGCGGACGGAAGGCTTCGTCCGCCGGGATCGTGGCGCGCAGCTTGTAGAGATCCCACGGCCCCTTCGATTCGGCCGGCTTCTTCACCTCGAAGAGATACATCGGGTGGATCTTGCGGCCGTCCGCGCGGACCGTGCCCTTGCCGAACAGCACGTCGTCGGTCGGGAGCTCCTTCATCTTCGCGACGACGGCCTTGCCGTCGGCGTCGCTCTTCAAGGCCTCGAGGGCTTTGAGATAGTGGAGAACCGCACTGTAAACGCCGGCCGTCACCATCGTGGGATAGTTCTTCTTGGGATGCAGGGCCGCGAAGCGCGCCGCCCATTTGCGGTTGGCGTCGTTCAGGTCCCAATACCACGATTCGGTGAGGATCAGGCCCTGGGCGGTCTGGAGCCCGAGCGCCTTCACGTCGGTGATGAAGACGAGCAGCCCGGCCAGATTTTGACCGCCCTTCACGATGCCGAACTCGGCGGCCTGCTTGATCGAGTTGATCGTGTCGCCGCCGGCGTTGGCGAGGCCGATGATCTTGGCCTTCGATGACTGCGCCTTCAGCAGGTAGGAGGAGAAGTCCTGCGTGTTGAGCGGCACCTTCACGTCGCCGAGAACCTCGCCGCCACTAGCCTTGACGACATTGGCCGTATCGCGCTCGAGCGCGTGGCCGAACGCATAGTCGGCGGTGATGAAGAACCAGGTCTTGCCGCCGGTCTTGACGATGGCCTTGCCGGTGCCGTTCGCCAGCGCCCAGGTGTCGTAGGTCCAGTGCACCGAATTGGGCGAGCACTTGGCGCCGGTCAGGTCCGATGCCGCGGCGCCGGAAATGAGGAACACCCTGTTCTTCTCGCGCACCACCTCGTTCACTGCGAGGGCAACCGACGAGGTCGGCACGTCGACGACGACGTCGACCTTGTCTTCGTCGAGCCACTTCTTGACGATGCTGGTGCCGACGTCGGGCTTGTTCTGGTGATCGCCGCTGATCACCTCGACCTTCACGTTGGGATGATCCTTCATGAAGTCGGCGGCCGCCATCTTGGCGGCGGCGACCGAGCCCGGCCCGGTGTCGTCGGCGTAGAGGCTGTTCATGTCGGTCAGGACGCCGATCTTGACG
>JBKOUH010000139.1:0-6953 GCA_046723285.1 Pseudomonadota bacterium | reverse complement strand
TGTATAAGAGACAGGTCTACAAGGTCGATGCGCCGCTGTTGAAGAAGCTGGCGCCGGACGTGATCGTGACGCAGGACCAATGCCAGGTCTGCGCCGCGAGCCTCGCCGACGTCGAGGCGGCGACGCGCGATTGGAACGGCCGGCCCGTCGCCATCGTCTCGCTCAATCCGATGTCGCTCGACGACGTGTGGCGCGACATCGCCAAGGTGGCCGAGGCGCTCGGCGTCGCCGGCCGCGGCATGGCGCTGATCCATTCGCTGACCCAGCGCATGCAGATGACGGCCGCGCGCGCCGCCACCGTCAAGCAGCGTCCGCGCGTCGCCATGATCGAGTGGATCGAGCCGCTCATGGCCGGCGGCAATTGGATGCCCACGCTCGTCGAGATGGCGGGCGGCCAGAATCTCTTCGGCGTCGCGGGCCAGCATTCGCCGTGGCTCGAATGGGAAGCGCTCAAGGCCGCCGATCCCGACGTGATCGTGGTGGCGCCGTGCGGGCTCGATCTTCCGCGCATCCGCGCCGATTTTCGCGCGCTCGCGGCGCGCACCGGCTGGAGCGATCTCCGCGCGGTCAAGACGAAGCGCGTCTACTTCGCCGACGGCAACCAATACTTCAATCGCCCCGGCCCGCGCCTGGTCGAGACGCTCGAGATCCTGGCCGAGATCCTGCACCCCGACCGTTTCAGCTTCGGCCTCGGAGGCCGCGCTTGGGAACGGGCGCCGTAGCGCCATCTCGCCGCTGGCAGCAGAGCCGTGGCGACGCTGCTAATATGATGAAAATGTTGTGATTTTCATTCACCGTTGAGAGCGGTTGCGGCACAGTTCCTGCATGCACGCGTAAAGACGTGCATCAGAGGAAGATCGAAAGGACTGTGCCGATGTCTAGCCTCAGGCTTCAACTGCTCGGCGCGAGACTCACCACGGCCGAGATCATCTATCACATGCCGGATCATCCGCGCCTGCTGCAAACCTTCGTTTGGCAGGCCTACGATCTGGCGCCGCGCTATCCGGCGCTCACCAAGTTCCTGCGCTTCTGGGAGCACCACATCGAAGGCGCGCTCCACATCGTGCGCGTCGCCAGCGCGGCCTTGGTGAAGCCCGCCGAGTTCCGCTACGTCAAAGGCGAACTGCGCCTGCACTGAGCGGCGGGATTCGCCCAACCATCGAGCGGCTGCCGGGCGCGGCGGCCGCGGCACCTTGCGCCGCGTCGCGGCGCTGATTACGGTCGCGCCGTCCCGGTGACCGGCCCGCGCCGCAATGAATTCGCTCTACATCCTGCTCCAGCTCATCCTCGATATTTACGGCTGGATCGTTATCGCCTACGTCGTCGTCGGCCTGTTGATCGCGTTCGGCGTGGTCAACGCCTACAATCGCGCGGTCAACATCATCTACGAATTCCTGACCCGCATCACCGAGCCGGCATTGCGCCCGATCCGGCGCATCCTGCCGCGCACCGGCCAGATCGACCTCTCGCCGCTCGTGCTGCTGCTGCTCATCTTTTTCCTGCGGCTGCTGCTGGCCGAATACTGGCCGCGCGGCGGCGTGACGACGACGGGGTGAGCGCGTCCTCGCCGCTGGCGATCGTGCCCGAAGGCCTCCGCCTCTTCGTGCGCCTGCAGCCCAAGGCGCGGCGTGAGCGGATCGAGGGCGTCGTCACCGAGCCCGATGGCCGCACCGCGCTCAAAGTGGCGGTGACGGCGCCGCCCGAAGGCGGCAAGGCGAACGCCGCGCTCATCGCATTGTTGGGCAAGAGTTGGCGGCTGCCCAAGAGTGCCATCGAGATCGTGGGCGGCGCGTCCGACCGCAGAAAGACCTTGCTTTTGCGCGGCGATCCCGCCTCTTTGCACGCAACCGTTTCCGCGCAAATCGCCTCGCATTCCGACTGACGCATGACCGACGCCAAGATCATCGACGGCAAAGCCTTTGCCGAAAACCTTCGCGCGCGCCTCGCGCGCCAAACGGCCGCCCTCAAAGCCGAACACGGACTCACGCCGGGCCTGGCGGCCGTTCTCGTCGGCAACGATCCGGCGAGCGAGGTCTATGTGCGCAGCAAGGGCAAGGCCACGCGCGAAGCCGGCATGAATTCGTTCGAGCATCGCCTGCCGGCCTCGACCGACGAAGCCGCGCTGCTCGAGCTCGTGCGTATCTTGAACGCCGATCCCGCGGTCCACGGCATTCTCGTGCAGCTGCCGCTGCCGAAGCAGATTCGCGAGGCGGCGGTGATCGACGCGGTTGATCCGGCGAAAGATGTCGACGGCTTCCACGTCGTCAATGCCGGCCGCCTCGCCACCGGCGGCGACGGCATGATCCCGTGCACGCCGCTCGGCTGCCTGATGTTGCTGAAAGACCGGCTCGGCAATCTCGCGGGCAAGCGCGCGATCGTGCTGGGGCGCTCCAACATCGTCGGCAAGCCGATGGCGCAGCTCTTGTTGCGCGAGAGCTGCACGGTGACGATCGCGCACTCGCGAACGCGCGATCTTGCCGCCGAATGCCGCCGCGCCGAGATCGTCGTCGCCGCCGTCGGCAAGGCCGAGATGGTGAAGGGCGATTGGATCGGCGACGGCGCCACCGTCATCGATGTCGGCATCAACCGCATCCCGGCGCCGACCCAGGAGAATCCCGGCAAGACGCGCCTCGTCGGCGACGTCGCCTTCGCCGAGGCGCTGCCGCGCACCGCCGGCATCACGCCGGTGCCGGGCGGTATCGGCCCCATGACGATCGCGTGTCTCCTCGCCAACACGCTCACCGCCGCCTGCCGCCAGCGCGGCGTGAAAGTGCCCTGACGCCGCGCGCGACCTACTTGGCGCGCCGCGCGAACATTTCGACTTGCAACTGCCAGGTCTTGCCGTCGTCGCACGAGACCTCGCCGAGCCAGTGGAGCGAGTCCGGCTTGATCTCGGTGAAGCGCCAGCGCAGCTGCACGCCGGGCGCGTAGGTGCCGATCTGCACGATGTCGTTGCCCTCGGCGCGCCTGCAGAGGATCAATTACCAAACGTCAAGCCGCTCCCGGGTACATCGCGGCGCGCCAAGATGCTAGGATCGGCGTCTGTCGTTGCGCCCGGTAAGCTGGGAACGCCGGACGCGCTCGCGCAATCCAATCATGACAGGCGCAGTCCCGCGCCAGCCGAGAGGAAACCGCCATGCCGAAGGAATTGCTGCGCGTGAAGATCGCGCCCAAGGGAATGGGCCTCAACGATTTCGTCGCCGCCAAGGAGAAATTCTTCGAGGCCGAGGGCATCGCCGTCGAGTTCGATTGGAAGACATTCCGCGGCACGCAATCGAGTTGGAAGAACCTCGATTATTTCGAGCGCCCGCAGGATCGCCCCTACGCCGAGAAGGAAGAGGTCGTGCAAGGCGCCTGCGTCTGGGGCAGCATCTGCAACGCCAGCGCCGGCATGGGCCGTTTCGTGCCCGATTGCTACGGCGATTCGCCCTGGGCGATCTTCGTCCGCCCCGATTCGCGCATCCGCCGGCCGGGGGACCTGAAGGACGTGCCGATCGCGGTCGGCATGCGCGCCGGCAGCCATTTCAACGTGCCCTACCGGCTCGAGAAGTTTCTCCCGCTCGAGCACATCAAGACCGTGAACGTCGGCGGCTTCGGCGCGCGTCTCGCGGCGCTGCTCTCCGGCGAGGTCGAGGCCGCGAGCCTGCTCCCGCCGCAGATCGACATGGCGACGCAGCTCGGCCTTAGGAAAATCATCGAGGATCGCTTCAAGACGCTTTGGTGGGTGCCGGAAGAGGCGGCGCCGGCGGCGGTCACCGGCTATCTCCGCGCGCTCGACCGCGCCGAGAAGGCGCTCGAAGCCGATCTCCCGAAATACCTTCCGCTTTGGGAGAACGCGATCCCGGCCGAGTTCCGCGACCGCAAGTGGGACTACGCGAAGTTCACGCGCGGCGAGCGCTTCGTCTACGAGCCGCTGCCGCGCGCCGAGTTCGACAACGTGTTCGAGCAGGTGAAGCGCTGGGGCCTCGACCAGCACTTGAAGGAGCGCTCGTTCGAGAAGCTCATCTATTCGGCGCCGGCGTAGTCGCTGGCTGCGCCAGCTCTTGGCGAAGCTTCGCTTCGCCCGTAGGTCGCGAAGCGACCGTCAACTACTGCACCGTCTCCGGCACCGCGAATTTCGGGCGGGCGTGCCGGGCGACGCAGGCGAGATCGAGCTTCGCCGCCGGATCGGCGACGAACGCGTTCATCAGCGCATTGCCGCAGGGATGCCGGTAGGAGACGTCGTGGCCGGCATCGCCGAAGCGCGCGACGATCGAGCCCGGCCAGCCTTTCTGAATCTCGTCGGCCCAGCCGCTGAGCGTCCGGATGTCGTAAGCGCCGGTGAGGATCAATAGCGGCGGCGATTTCGCGGGCGGCGTATCGGCGACCGGCGCCGGCGCGAAGAAGGAGCAGGAGTCGCGCCGGCCGCGATGCTCGCCCGTGGGCGCGCTCGGCAGAATGTCTTCCGGGCAGCGCGTCGTCACGAAGATCAACGTCATGTCGACGGGCGGCAGGCGGCGCGGCATGGTGAGTCCGTAGATCTCGTCGATGCGCGCGCTGGTGATGGCCTTTCCGCCCGCGAGGAAGGCGTGGAGGTCGAAGAGCGCGCGCGGCAGGTGCGGCAATTCCTCGGCCCAGTCGAGGCGGCGGATCAGCGCCGCCGCGATGCCGCCGGTGCGCCGCTCGACCGCGAGCAGATGATCGAGCGTGTCCTTCGCCTCCGGCGTGGCGCCACGCGCGCCTGCGTTCTTGAGCGCGGTCTGGATCTCGGCGAACTTGGCGGCGAGATCGCCGTAAGCCGCGGCGCAAGCCGGCTCGGCCGCGCAATCCTGGAACAGGCGCGCAAGCAGCGCGCGGCGGACGAGCGCGTTCTCGGGGCGTGCGAGGCTCGGCGCCAGCGGCAGATCCGCCATGATCACCGAGGCGCGCGAGCCCTCGGGGTCGATCTGCGCGAGCCGCAGCACCACGCGCGAGCCGTAGGAGGCACCCATCGGATTCCAAGTCTCGAGCTTCAATGCGCGGCGCAGATCGCGGAGATCCGCGGCGGTTTCCTCGGTGCTGAACGCGGCGGGATCGATGCCGCGCGATTTGAGAAGCGCGAGGCAATCGAAGGAGCTCCGGCCGCGGCGCGGCGGCGCGGAGCCGTCGGCGGACGGTTCGCGTTCGCAGACCAGGCGCGGCTGCGAGCGGCCGACGCCGCGTTGATCGATGATGATCACCTCGCGCCGCCGGCGCAGCTCGGCCAAGCCTTGCATCACATAGGCGACCGGCGGATTGAAGAGCCCGCCCGGGCCGCCCGGCACGATCACGATGGGGTCGGGAAGCGGCGGCTCGGTTCCGGTGCGCCGATAGATCGCGAAGAAGACGCGCACCTGCGGTCCGCCCGGCGCCGCCCGCGATTGAAGCGCCAGGAGATCGCCGCAGCGCGCCTCGGGCGGCGCCGCCTGCGTCCAGGGGCAGCCGCGCCACTCGATGCGCGGCACGGCCGTGTCGGCCGGAGCCTCCGCCAGCGCAAGCGCCGGAGAGACCCCGGCGAGCAATTCTGCGAGAATGAATGCTTTCAAAGCCGCGACCTGCACGAAAAAAGAATGCTTGATGTCGTCGAATCCAGCGGGGAAGCGTGGCGGAATTTCGGCCGATGCCGCGCTTCTTCCCACTCGACCGCAACCGCTTGCTTCCCTAAACAGGTGCGCATGACCGGCACCAGCGACCACGTCCTCTACGCCGCCATCGTGTTCCTTGCCATTCATTTGCTGCCGGGCACGCCGATACGCGGCCGCGCGGTCAAGGCGATGGGCGAGGGTCCCTATCGCGCCCTCTTCTCGCTGCTCTCGGCGATCGTGCTGGCCTGGCTCGCCATCGCCTACGGCGCTGCGCCCTATGAGGAGATCTGGCCGCAGGCGCCGTGGACGCGCTGGTTGCCGCTCATCGTCATGCCGTTCGCGCTCATCCTGTTCGTCGCCGGTCTCACCAGCCGCAATCCAAGCATGGCCGGCATGGAGCGCGCGGTCGATCAGCAATTCGCCGTCGGCGGCATTCTCACGATCACGCGCCATCCGCTGCTGTGGAGCTTCGCGCTTTGGTCGCTCGCGCACCTGCCGCCCAACGGCGACCGCGCCTCGCTCTGGATGTTCGGCAGCCTGGCGCTTCTCGCCCTCTCCGGCATGGCGATGATCGACCGCCGGAAGGGCGAAGAGATCGGCGCCGCCTGGGGCCCGATCCTGATGCGCACCTCGGCGATCCCGTTCCTGGCGGCGGTGCAGGGCCGCACGAAGGTGGATTGGCGCGGCATAAGCTGGTGGCGGCCCGTGCTCGGCCTTTTCCTGTACGCGCTCATCCTCGGCGGCCACCGCCACGTCTTCGGCGTGAGTCCGTGGCCGTGAATTCGACGGGAACAACGGACATGACCACGACGAAAGCCCAAGGGCCGCTCGCTGGATTGAAGGTCGTCGAGTTCGCCGGCATCGGCCCGGCGCCGATGTGCGCGATGCTGTTGGCCGATCTCGGCGCCGACGTGCTGCGCATCGACCGCACGCAGGATGCCGGGCTCGGCATCGACCGGCGGCCGGAATTCGATCTGCTCAATCGCGGGCGGCGCTCGGCTGCGATCGACTTGAAGCATAATGACGGCGTCGCGGCGGCGCTGCGCCTCGTCGAGCGCGCCGACGTGCTGATCGAGGGCTTCCGTCCCGGCGTGATGGAGCGCATGGGGCTCGGTCCGGATGTGTGTCTCGCGCGCAATCCGAAGCTGGTCTATGGGCGCATGACCGGCTGGGGCCAGACGGGGCCCTTGGCGCAGGCGGCGGGACACGATCTCAATTACATCGCGCTCATCGGCGCGCTGCACGCGATCGGGCCGGCGGCGAAACCGCTGCCGCCGTTGAATCTCGTCGGCGATTTCGGCGGCGGCGCGCTCTATCTCGCGTTCGGCATATGCGCGGCGCTCTACGAGCGCCAGAATTCGGGCAAGGGCC
>JBKOUH010000415.1:0-4368 GCA_046723285.1 Pseudomonadota bacterium | reverse complement strand
CATCAAGGCGGGCCAATCGCGCGCGCCGTATTCGGCGGCGAGGCGGCGCTGCGCTTCGGCCACGCGCAGCTTGTCGGCGGCGGCGAGGCGCTTGGCCTGCTTGCGGAGATGTTCTTTGGACGGCTTGGCCGGCAGGGCCCGGCGCTTGGCGCTGGACATGATGACCCCTTTCCTTGGAGCGCCCGGTGTCCGCCGAAGGGCAGGAAAAGGTCGTAAGACGTGCTCTTGCGAAGGTGGGCTGAGCCCTTCCCGCGGACGGGTGGCCGCCTGATCGGCCTTGGTCGAGGCTAAGGCGCGCGCCGGGAATTCTCAAGCCGCGCGCATTCCCGTGCTGCCGCGGCGAAGCCAGCCTGTGCTATGATGAACGTGGGGATTGCACGCTTGCGGCCGGCAAGAGCCGCGGCGACGGGGAGGAAGGCGATGCCATGACGCAATCGGTTCTGGTCGTCGACGACGAGCCCAGCATTCTCCTGGCGCTGGAGTTCATGATGAAGAATGCCGGCTTCGAGGTGCGCACGGCGCGCGACGGCGAGGAGGCGTTGAAGGCGCTGGCCGCGACGAAGCCCGATCTCCTGCTGCTCGACGTGATGATGCCGCCGCCCGACGGCTACGACGTGTGCCAGCGCGTGCGCGCCGATCCGCGCTGGAAGGACATCAAGATCATCATGCTGACCGCGCGCGGGCGCGACGTCGAGCGCGAGCGCGGCCTCGCCGTGGGCGCCGACGACTACATCACCAAACCGTTCTCGACGCGCGACCTCATGGCCAAGGTGCGCGAGATCCTGAAGGCCGGAGCGCACTGAGCCGGCGCTTCGGGTTGCGCAACCGCCGTCGGCAAGCCTAAGATTTCACGGGAGAAAAGCGGGGAGGCGCCGCGGCGCGCGGGAACGCGCCGGCGGCGCCGTTTGAGGACGAGCGGGCATGAGGAGGCCTGGCCTCGGCGCGGAACGGCTGATCGGACTGTTCCTGGTCGGCGCGATCGGGTTCAGCCCGCCCGTGCTCACGCTCCTGAACAAGCCGATCCTCGTCGCCGGCGTCCCGCTGCTCTACCTCTACCTCTTCGCGCTCTGGGTGCTGCTCGTGGTGCTCGCCGCCGTCGTGGTGCGTCAGCTGGTGCCGGGCGCCGAGACCAAGCCGCCGCCGGCACCCGCCAACGAGGAGCTGCCGCGCGAGCCGCACCCTGACGCAGCCGAGGGCCCGCGCTGATGGCCGGCTGGGTCGTCATCCTCGCCTCGCTCGGCTACCTCTCGCTGCTGTTCGCGATCGCCTATTACGGCGACCGCCGCGCCGACCAGGGCAGGAGCCTCATCAAGAACCCGGCCTTCTACGCGCTCTCGATCGCCGTTTACTGCACGTCGTGGACCTTCTACGGCAGCGTCGGCCGCGCGGCCGAGAGCGGGCCGGATTTCCTGCCGATCTATCTGGGGCCGACGCTCATGTTCCTGCTCGGCTGGTTCGTGCTGCGGAAGATGATCCGCATCAGCAAGGTCAACCGCATCACCTCGATCGCCGACTTCGTTGCCGCGCGCTACGGCAAGAGCCAGATGCTGGCCGGCCTCGTCACCGTCATCGCCGTGGTCGGCATCCTTCCCTACATCTCGCTGCAGCTGAAAGCCGTCTCGGAGAGCTTCAGCGTGCTGCTCGCCTATCCCGAGATCGTGCGCCCGATCCCGGCCGGCAGCACGTTCCTGCTGCTCGACGAGGCGCTGTGGGTGGCGCTGCTGCTCGCGATGTTCGCGATCCTGTTCGGCACGCGCCACATCGATGCGGCCGAGCATCACCAGGGCGTCGTCGCCGCGATCGCGTTCGAATCGCTGGTAAAGCTCGTGGCGTTCCTCGCCGTCGGCCTCTTCGTCACCTTCGGCATGTTCGACGGCTTCGGCGATCTCTTCTCGCGCGTCATCGACAACCCGGCGTTCCTGAAGAGCTTCACGTTCGTCGGCGCCGAAGGCATCAGCTCGTGGCTGATGATCGGCGTCCTCTCGATGGCGGTCGTGATCTGCCTGCCGCGCCAGTTCCAGGTGACGGTGGTCGAGAACCTGAACGAGCGCGATCTCAAAACCGCGATCTGGCTGTTCCCGGCCTATCTCATCGCGATCAACCTATTCGTGCTGCCGATCGCGATCGCCGGCCTTCTGCAGTTCGACCGCAGCGCCGTGGCGCCCGACACCTTCGTGTTGGCACTGCCGATGGCCGACAAGCAGCCCTGGCTCGCGCTGCTCGTGTTCCTGGGCGGACTTTCGGCCGCGACCGGCATGGTCATCGTCGAGACGATCGCGCTCTCCACGATGGTGTGCAACGACCTCATCATGCCGGTGCTGCTGCGGAGCCGCTGGTTCGGCCTCTCGCAGCGCGCCGACTTGACCACGACTCTGCTCGGCATCCGCCGCGGCTCGATCGTCGTCATCGTGCTGCTCGGCTATCTCTATTTCCGCTTCATCGGCGAATCCTACGCGCTCGTCACGATCGGCCTCGTCTCGTTCGTGGCGGCGGCGCAATTTGCACCGGCGATGATCGCCGGCATGTTCTGGAAGGGCGGCACGCGCGCCGGCGCGTTCGCCGGCCTGCTCTCGGGCTTCGGCATCTGGATCTACACGCTGCTGCTGCCGTCCTTCGCCCGCTCGGGCTGGCTGCCGCTCGATTTCGTCGAGAGCGGGCCGTTCGGCGTGGCGCTCTTGAAGCCCTACGGCCTGTTCGGCTTGACAGGCTTCGACGTGATCGGTCACGCGACGTTCTGGAGCCTGCTCTTCAATGTCGGCGTCTACGCCGGCGTCTCGCTGTTGACGCGCCAGGACGCGATCGAGCGCATCCAGGCGGCGCAGTTCGTCGACGTGTTCAAGACCGGCGCCGCGCACGAGACGGTGTTCTGGCGCGGCACCGCGACCTTGACCGAGCTCCGCGACCTCGTCGCGCGGTTCGTCGGCCAGGAGCGCGCCGAGCAGGCGTTCCGTGACTACGCGCGCGCCCGCGGCATCAACCTCGAGAAGGCGCGCGAGGCCGACGCCGACCTCATCAGCTTCGCCGAGCGCGTGCTCGCCGGCGCCATCGGCGCCGCTTCGGCGCGCGTGATGGTGGGCTCGGTCGCCAAGGGCGAGATGGTCGGCATCGAGGAGGTGATGCGCATCCTCGACGAGGCCTCGCAGATCCTCCAATACAGCCGCCAGCTCGAGCTGAAGTCGCAGCAGCTCGAAGCGGCGACGCGCGATCTCCGCGAGGCCAATCTCCGCCTCCAAGAGCTCGACCGCTTGAAAGACGATTTCCTCTCGACCGTGAGCCACGAGCTCCGCACGCCGCTCACCTCGATCCGCTCCTTCTCCGAGATCCTGCTCGACAACCCGGCGCTCGATCAGGGCCAGCGCGGCAATTTCATCGGCATCATCGCGCGCGAGGCCGAGCGGCTCACGCGGCTCATCAACCAGCTGCTCGATCTCGCCAAGCTCGAAGCCGGCCGGCTCGAATGGCAGATGTCGGATTTCGATCCCGGCCCGGTGGTGCGCGACGCGGTGGCGGCGGTCCAGGGCCTCATCGTCGAGAAGCACATCGCGCTCGAGGCCGACGTGCCCGAGGACCTGCCGTTCGTGCGCGCCGACAAGGACCGGCTCACGCAGGTCGTCATCAACCTTCTCTCGAACGCGGTGAAGTTCACCGACGCGGGGCGCGGCCAGATCTGGGTGCGCGCGCGCGCCAGCGGCGACTATCTCGAAGTGGCGGTGCGCGACAACGGCCCCGGCATCGCGGCCGAGTGGCAGGGCCGCATCTTCGAGCGCTTCATCCAGGTGAAGAGCCGCGAGGAGCCGAAGCCGCAGGGGACGGGCTTGGGCCTTCCCATCTGCAAGCAGATCATCGAATTCTTCGGCGGCCGCATTTGGGTGACGAGCCGCCCCGGCCACGGCGCCACGTTCAGCTTCACCGTTCCGTTGAGCCGCGCGATCACGCGGAAGCTCGTGGCGGCGGCTTAGAGAGGAGCGGGGCGGGACCGGCGCGCCGCAGCGCCGCGGCGCTCTCCGAAGCCGACAAAAGCCGACAAATGCCGACGTTCGCGCAATGTCGGCTTTTCGCGTCGTCCGATGCGGCTTTTGCCGGCTTTTCCGCGCCGCCGACCTGGTTTCGTTTGGCCGTTGGGACCGTCTGTCTCGCCACCGTTTCACGCGGGAAGGAGAGGGGGCTAAAAACATACCCTTTCATACCCTTTCATCCGCTTTCGCCGAGGCGCAGCACCCCTCCCCCCGTTCCGCGTAAACAAACGTAAACATTCGTCAACATGCGCCGACGAAGCCGGACATCGGGCCCGCCGGAAGGCGGCAGCCGGTGCGAGCGTCCGAATGCGTTCCTCGTGGCGGTCGCGCGTGCCGGCGCATCTCCGTCGGC
>JBKOUH010000057.1:0-6247 GCA_046723285.1 Pseudomonadota bacterium | reverse complement strand
GGTCCGCGCGCTCCGGGTGGCGGATGCTGACATGGCCGAACGCGTCGATGACGCCTTCGTTGGCGAGAATGCGGATGGCGATCACGAGATCGGAAAGCGCGCTTTCCACCGCCTTGCTCTGGGCGGTCTTCTTCGCTGGTTTCTTCTTGGCAGCCATCGATGGTCCTCCCTTGCGCCCGCTCATTCGGCCGCTTCAGCGGTCAGAGCGGGCATGACGTGGTCGACGAACAGCTTCAGCGAGCGCTGCGCCTCGTCGAGCGAAAGATCTCCGAACGCGAAGCGGCAGACGAAATAGTTTGCGCCGCTCTCGGCCAGTTGGCGGAGCAGCACGTCGCGCACCTCGGCGGGCGAGCCGGCGATGCCGGTGCCCATCGCGCGCAGCGTGTCGAAATCCTCGGGATACGAGGCCGAAACCGGCTTGGCGCTGTGCTTTTTCCAGAGCACGGTGAAGCTGTGATACCAGCGCGCATAGGCCCGCCGCGCCAGCGCCAGCGCATCGGCGCTGCGCTCGGCGATGACGATGTGGCGGCCGAGGCCCATCTTGGCCATCGGCGCCTCGCGGCCGTGCGCGGCGCGGAATTCGGCGGCGTAGCGCTCTGTGATCGTGCCCATCAGCGGCGCCGCCACGTGGCTCACGATGTTGACGCGGTTCTGGGCGAGCCACGGCGTGGCGTCGGGGTTGATGACTCCGTACCAGAGCGGCGGATGCGGCTTTTGGATCGGCTTCAATTCGATCGGCACATCCTTGTAGCGGTGGAACCTGCCCTCGAAGGTGAGGCTCTCGGAGCCCAGCGCCTTCCGGATGAGATCGAGCGTCTCGACGTAGCGCGCCTGGGTTTCGCCGGGGTCGATGCCGTAATAGGCGACCTCGTAGGGCGAGATGCCGCGCCCGACGCCGAGCAGGAGCCGCCCGCCCGACATCTGGTCGAGCATGCAGATTTCCTCCACCAGGCGGAGCGGGTGGTAGAGCGGCAGGATGTAGACCAGCGGCCCGAAGCGCAGGCGCCGCGTCCGCTGCGCCACCGCCGACAGGAACACGCTGGGCGAGGGCGCCATGCCGAGCGGCGTCGAGTGATGCTCGGCGATGTGATAGCCCCAGAAGCCCATGCGGTCGTAGAGCTCGATGAGCTTCAGGCGCTCCTCGTAGAACGCCGCGAGCGGCCGGTCGTTGCGATCGAGATGATCGAAGATGCCGAAATCCATGGCGCGGCCGCGATGCGGCTCCTCCCGTTGCGCTCGTTCGATTTCAAAGCATTTTTGAACGAACGCGCCGGGCCGCGCAACAGCGCAGGCGCGGGGCGGTCATGCGCGTCGCTCGCCGTGCGAGCTTACGGGCGAAGCTTTGCTTCGCCCCAAAGCTCGGCCCCTCGGCCGAGCGACCGCCATTCGCCGGCGCCCGCGCTGCGCTCGACGCGCATCACGTCGGCGAAGGCTTGCTGCTCGCGCCCGAATTTCGCTCGCGCCGCGCTCTTGAAATAGGCGTCGAGCGCCGACTTCGACTCGAGCTCGTAGATCGTCGTGAAGGCCCGCCAGCCGAGCGCATCGACCTCCTCGAGCCGGACACGCCGCGCCGAGAGGAAGCCCGGCTGCGCCACGACGTCGGCGGTGTGATGCCCGTCGAGATATTCGAGCACGCGCGCCTCGGCCGCGGGGGCGATCCAATAGCGGACGATGTAGAAATAGCCGGCGTTCATGCGGACCCCATCGGAAAGACGGGATGCTTCGTACTCGAACGTTCTCGGCATTTCCACAGCGGGACCGCCTGCCTCATGGCGCGCACAAATCGCCTGCATACGGAAAAGAGCGTGGCTGGTGCCACGCGATTCCGGCGGTCGTCAATACCTCGGCTTGCCCCAAGGATAGAGATCGGGCTTGCGCGGCTGTTCCCAGGGGTTGGTGCCGCGCGGCTGGTCCCACTCGTTCTGGATCGTCGGGCGCCGCGGCTGGTTCCAGGGATCGCTGCCGCTCGTGGGCTGGCGGTCGTAGAAATGCGTGCCCGTGCCCCGGCGCGGCCCATAGATGCTGTCGGACGAGTCGCCGTCGCTGTAGTGCCCGTAGCGGTGATAGGCATCGGCCACGCTTGGGCTGGCGATGGCGACCAGCGCCGCGATGGCCAATGCATAACGCGCGTGCATGCCGCCCCTCCGCTGCAACCATTGTGAGAATATTAGCGCGCGGACGGCACGCCGGGCAAGACGGGTGTAACCGGCGTTATTTCTTATCCAGCGCCGCGTAGACGGCGCGCGCCACTTCATAGAGCTTGTCGCGCTCCACGGTGCCGATCACGGCGTAGGCGAGCTTCTCGTCGATCCAATAGAACGCCGAGACGTCGCCGACCTTCCGGTAGAGGAACGCGGTTTCGCCCGCGCGCGGCTCGGAGACGCAGTGGATCGTGATGCGGAGCCCCGCGGCGTTCTCGTACATTAAGAGCGCCGCCGGGCGGCCGCTCTCGGCCAGGAGCCGGCCGCCGACGAGACGGAAACCGCTGGCGGTGAGATCGGGCGCCTTCAGCGGATGGCCGACGCGCTTCGAGAGCCATTGGACGAGGTGCGCCTCTTCGGCGGCGCCGACCTCCACTGGATGGCGCACCTCGGGCACGAACACCTGATGCGCGCCGATGGCAGCGCGGACGACATCGCGGCGCTCGGGCTCGTCCGGCCATCCGTAATAGCCGCCGGCCAGGCCCGCGGCTCCGCCGGCGACGAAGATGAGGACGGCGGCGGCCACGCGGCGCCACGCCGGCGTGGTCCGCGGCTCGAGTACTGCGGCATGCCGGGCCGGTATCGGCTCGGCCGCGATCGCCGCATAGGCGGCGCGCAGCGCGTCGCGATCCTGGCGCAGCGCCGCGATGCGCGCCGCTTCCTCCGGCCGCTCGGCGAGCCAGGCCTCGATTTCGGCCGCGCGCGCGGGCGCGAGCCTTCCGTCGACAAAGGCCTGGAGATCGCTCTCGCTGACAGGCGCCCCGGTCATCTCACTTCACTCTCCGGATGCGCGGTCGGCCGTCGCCGTCGAGCAGGCGCCGGAGCTGCTCGCGCCCGCGCGAGAGGCGCGACATCAGCGTGCCGATCGGGATCGCGAGCACGTTGGCCGCGTCCTCGTAGCTCATTTCCTCGACGCCGACGAGCAGCACCGCCGCGCGCTGCTCGTCGGGCAGCTGGCCGAGAGCGCGGTCGAGGTCGTCGAGCAGGGCGCGGCTGTCGGCGCGGTCGGCCGCCGGCTCGGCCGGATCGGCGCCCAAGGGCACCATCCGCGATGAGCGCCGTCGCTCGTTGAGGAAGAGGTTATGCATGATCGTGAACAGCCAAGGCCTTATGCTCGCCGCGGGGCGCCAGAGGTGGAGGCGGCTCAAGGCACGGGCCAGCGTGTCCTGAACCAGATCGTCGGCGCGGTCGCGATCCCCGGTCAGCGCGCGCGCGTAGCGCCGGAGCGCCGGCACCTGTTCCAGGACGAGGGCGCGAACGCCGCTCACGGGCGGACGCCGCTCATCGAGGCCGGCCGAAGGCGCGAATTGCCGAACCGTCTCTCATCTGCACCAACACTCCATTTCCGGCCTTATTCCTGACGCTTGCGGCGGCATCCGGCCGCAGCCGGCGCATGGTGACGTTGCGCCTAATGCCGGGTTAATCAGTAGCGAGGCCGGAGAGGCTATCTTATTTTCCCTTCCGCGTCCGCGCGAGAGCGGGCCGCGTCGGCGCGAATCGGCGAGCGGGAGACCCAACGGTAACCATGAACGAAATCACCCCCCGCCGGGAAGCGGCCGTCATCGCGCTGGTCTCGGGCGCCCACAGCTTCAGCCATTTCTATATCTTCGGCCTGCCCACGATCCTGGCCTTCATGGTCAAGGATCCGTCGCTGGCCCATCTCGCGCTCAGCTTCGTCAAGGCCGGGCTGGTGGTGAGCGCGTTCAGCTTGGCTTCGGGCACTTTCCAATACTTCATGGGCGTGCTTGCCGACCGCATCGGCGCCAAGCCGGTGCTGTTCGGCGGCCTGACCGTGCTCGCAGGCTCGTTCGCGTTGCTGGGCGCGGCCGAGGCGTACTGGCAGATGCTGGTGCTGGCCTTCATTGCCGGCGCCGGCAACAGCGTCTTCCACCCGGTCGACTACGCGATCATGGGCGCCAATGTGAGTGCGGCGCGGCTCCCGCGCGCCTACGCGATTCACACCTTTTCCGGCTATGCCGGCTTCGCCACCGGGCCCTTCGTCTCGGCCATTCTTGCCACCCATTTCGGCTGGCACGTGGCCTTCGTCGGCGCCGGGCTCGCGGGTCTCGCGATGACGGCGCTCCTCTGGAGCCAGCGCCGGCGCATGGCGGGCGAGAAGCCGGCGCACGCGCCGCGGCCGCAGGGCGCCGCCGCGAGCCTCGGCATGAGCGTGGTGCTCGCGCCGCCGATCCTGATGATGTTCGTCTTCTACATGCTCTCGGGCGGCCTCTCGATCGGCCTCAACAGCGCGGTTGCGGCCTCCCTCAACAAGCTCTGGAGCATCCCGCTCGAAGACGCTGCGCGGGCGGTCAGCGCGTTCATGGTCGGCGGCGCGTTCGGGACTCTCGTCGGCGGAATGATCGCGATGCGGGTGAAGCGCCTCGATGCGGTCGCGTTTGCCGGCTACGCCGCCGCGGGCTTGATGTTCTGCCTGATCGCGACGGTGGCACTGCCCTATTGGGTCGTGCTCGCCGCGTTCTGCTTCGCCGGCTTCATGTTCGGTCTCATCACGCCCTCGCGCGACATGATGGTGAAGTCGCTGACGCCGCCCGGCCATAGCGGCAAGGTGTTCGGCTTCGTCTCCTCGGGCTTCGAGGCGGGCGGCATCCTGCTGGCGCCGATCTTCGGCTCGCTCATCGACCACGGCGCGCCGGCCTGGGTGTTCTACGCCGCCGCCACGATCATGGGCACGGCGTTCCTGTTCGCGGTGCTGGCGATGCGCTTCAGCCGCCGCAGCCCCGCGCTGCAGCCCGCCGCGGCCGAATAAGGACGATCACTCGGCTGTCGGACCCGACCCCGGAAAGGCCTGCCGCACCATTGCGGCCGCGATTTCGCGCTCGCCCATGACGACGGCGTCGGCACCGAAACCGGCGAGGTGGGCAACCTCCGCGTCAAGATGCGCGCGGGCGACGATCTTGAGCGGCGGATTCGCCTGACGCGCCTGCTCGATGATCTGCCCCGCCTCGAACGCCATCGGAATGGCGACGAAGAGAAGCCGCGCGCCGGCGACGTTAGCGGCATGGAGCAGTGCGGGCTCGGCGCCGTTACCGCATTGCGCTTCGATTCCCGCGGACCTCGCCTTCGCGACGATGTCGAGGCTCGTTTCCACCACCAGGAACGGCATGTCAGCGCGCTTCAGTCCTTCGCCGATCGCCCGGCCGACGCGTCCATAGCCGACGACGACGGCGTGGCCGGCAAGCCTTGTTGGCTGCAGGTTCGGAGTCTCGAGCGCCGCCCCCGCCACCGTAGCCGCGCTCTGCTTGCGAACATAGCGGTCGACCAGCGCGAAGAGCGCGGGATTGGCCATGATCGAGAGGATCGCGGCGGCGAGGATGAGGTCGCGCCCCGCCTCGGGCAGTAGCTTCAGCGCGAGGCCAAGGCCGGCGAGGATGAAAGAAAACTCGCCGATCTGAGCGAGACTCGCGGAAATGGTCAGCGCGGTGGTCATCGGCCGGCGGAACGCGAGCACGATGATGAAGGCCGCGATCGACTTGCCGACCATCACGATGGCGACCGCGGCGAGGACAGGCCATGGATCGCGGACGAGGATCCCCGGATCGAACAGCATTCCGACCGAGACGAAGAAAAGGACCGCGAACGCGTCGCGCAGCGGCAGCGTTTCCTCCGCCGCCTGCTGGCTGAGCTCGGATTCGCTCAAGATCATGCCGGCGAAGAAGGCGCCGAGCGCGAAGGAAACGTCGAACAGCATCGCGCAGCCGTATGCGGCGCCGAGCGATATTGCGAGCACTGCCAGACGAAACAGCTCGCGCGACCCCGTATGGACGATACGGTGCAGCAGCCAGGGAATGAAGCGCCGGCCGACGACGAGCATCACGGCGACGAAAGCCGCAAGCTTGCCGAGGGTGACCGCGAGGCTGATGACGATGTCGGGGATGCCCAGTATCGAGAAGGGGGCGCGCGCCGGCGGTACCCCGGCCGCGCCCAGCACGCCGGCGATAGCCGGCAGCAGCACGAGGGTCAGTACCATCGCCAGGTCCTCGACCACGAGCCAGCCGACCGCGATGTGCCCGCGGTCGCTATCGACC
>JBKOUH010000299.1:0-4549 GCA_046723285.1 Pseudomonadota bacterium | reverse complement strand
GCCGAGCACCTCGCGGCGCGCCGCTCGTCCTATCTCGAGCGCGCGAACGTCGCGTGCCTCGCCATGGCCGGCGCGCACGCCAAGGCGGCGCTGGCGCTCGGCCTGCTGCGCGAGCGCGGCGATGCGATCGGCGACACGTTCGGCGGCCTCATCATGGCGCAGCAGCCCGAGCTCGCGCGGCCGTTCGAAACGTTCCGCGGCGCCGATGCCTGGTCGGTTCGCCTCCTCGCCGAAACGCGCTTGCCCTGGCCCGGCGACGCGACGCGGCTCGGCTCGCCCGCTCTCTTGCGCGCGATCGCGCTCAGCGCAAACGACCCCGTCGCCGTACGCCTCGACGCCGCCGAACGCGCGCTCCTTCTGGGCGCGCTCGACCGCGCGGCGCTCGTGGCCCTTTACGGCAGCGTGCGCGTCAGCCACGGGGCGATGAAACTGGCGGCGCGCCTGCCGCTCGCAGACTACACGCCGGTGAAGCGCGCGCTGCTGCTCCAGGCGGCGCTGGCGGCCGCGGACCGCCCGTCGCGGATGGAGATTTTGGCGAACTGGTGGCGGCTGGCGCGCGCCGACCACGGCGAAACGCTGGCCGCGCTCGTGACCGCGCCGATGGTAAACGACATCTTGCCCGCGGATGTGTGGCGGGAGAACGCAGTGGCCGTTTCCCGCGTACTATTCGATGCCGGCGAGCTGGATCGCGCCCTGGTTTGGTATGGCTGGCTCCGGCGCGCGACCTTCAAGGACATGGAAGGCTACATGCGGCTCAGCGCGATCGCGCAACTGGCGGACACGGAGGGCACGCGCTGGACCGACGCCGACGCCGAGGCCTGGGCCGGCTATCAGCGCGGGCAAGCACACGGCGAGCGCCGGATCGCGCTGATGCGCGCGCTCGAAGAAGGGCTGGGGGCGAAGGGCCCGCATCGCGGGCGAGACGTGTACGGCAAGATCGCGCGCGCCGACGAAAGCATCGGCGCGGGCACATACGGCGCGGATCGCCGGCGCGCGGATTGGCGCGAAGTCCGGTCGGCCGCGGAAGCAGGGCGAGAGGGGGAGGCAATACTGTTGATGCTGACGGCGCTCGGCCACGACGGCGTGGCCAGGGCCGAACCGCACGCGCTCGGCGCCGCGGTCGGAATCCTGGCAACGCTTGGGCGTAAGGCCGAGGCACGCCGGCTCGCCGTCGAAGCTGCACTCGCAAACGGATTTTAAAGCCCCATGCCCCGACCCGCATTGACGATTCGCGTGACCCCCCGGATTGAAGCCTTCCTCGAAATGCTCGTCGCCGAACGCGGCGCCGCACGCAACACGATCGACTCCTACAGGCGCGATCTCGCCGACGTGGAGAGCTTCCTCGCGCGCCGCGACCGCGGCATCGAGGCGGCGACCGCCGACGATCTCCGCGAGTACCTCGCGGCGTTAAGCGCCAACGGCTCCACACCGTCGACGGCCGCGCGCCGTCTCTCGGCGCTGCGCCAGTTCTTCCGCTTCCTCTATGCGGAAGGCGCGCGCGGTGACGATCCGACCGCGACGATCGAATCGCCCAAACGCGGACGTCCGCTGCCGAAGCTCTTGAGCGAAGAAGAGGTCTCGCAGCTGCTCGAGCGCGCGCGCAGCAAGCGCGGGCCGGAAGGCCTGCGCCTGACCGCCCTTCTCGAGACCCTCTACGCCACCGGCATGCGCGTGTCCGAGCTGGTGAGCCTGCCGCTCTCGGCCGTGGCGCGCGATCCGCGCTACATCCTGGTGCGCGGCAAGGGCGGAAAGGAGCGGCTCGTGCCGCTGAGCGAGCCCGCGCGCGAGGCCTTGAACGGCTACAAGTCGGTGCGCGGCCAGTTCTGCCGCAACGGCGTCGAATCGCCCTATCTCTTCCCTTCGCGCGGCGGCAGCGGGTATTTGACGCGCCACCGTTTCGCGCAGCTTTTGAAGCAGCTTTCGGGCGAGGCCGGCATCGCGCCCGCGAAAGTGTCGCCGCACGTGCTCAGGCACGCGTTCGCGACTCACCTCCTCAATCGCGGCGCCGATTTGCGCAGCGTGCAGCAGATGCTCGGCCATGCCGACATCGCCACGACGCAGATCTACACGCACGTGCTCGACGAGCGCTTGAAGTCGCTGGTCGAGACGCATCATCCGCTCGCACGCGCGCGCCGACGCTAGCGTCCGTCGCCGCTGGCGGCGGCGCCGTTAACCAACGCCGCGACGCGCTGGCCCTTTGGCCGGCACTCGCCTAATCTCCCGCGCGCCGAAGCCCCAACTCCAGCGCGCGTTCCCTGCTCTGCATGTGCGGCATTGCCGGACTGATCATGAAGAATGGCCGCGCGCCGCCCCTGGCCGCGCTCGAGGCCATGCAGCGCGCGCTCGCGCATCGCGGGCCGGATAGCGTCGGCTCCTACGTCAAGGGCTCGGTCGGCCTCATCCAGACGCGTCTCGCCATCATCGACCTGGCCGGCGGCGGCCATCCGCTCTATGGGCCGGGCGGCAGCGCGCTCGTCGGCAACGGCGAGATCTACAATTACGTCGAGCTCCGGAACGAGCAGGCCGGCCGCGTCAACTACCGCACCAATTCCGATTTCGAGCCTACGCTCAGCATGCTCGAGGCCGACGGGCTCGCCGCACTCGACAGGCTGCGCGGCATGTACGCGCTGGCGCTGCACCGGCCGTGGAAAGACGACGTGCTGCTGGCGCGCGATCCCTTCGGCATCAAGCCGCTCTACCGCCTCGAGACAGACGCGCTCCTGGCCTTCGCGTCCGAGCCGCGCGCCTTCTTCGCCGCGGGGCTCGCGAAACCCAAGCTCGATCCGCTCCGGCGCGACGAGTTCCTGGAGCTGCAATACGCCAACACCGCCGACACGGTGTTTGCCGGCATCCGCCGCCTGATGCCGGGCGAGGGCCTCCGCGTCGTCGGCGGCGCCGTGGTGGAAACGCGCCGCGTCGATCCGCTGCCGCCGCCGAACGGGCTCGCGCCGCGCCCGCTCGACGAAACGATCGCCGCCTTCGACCGCGTGTTCGAGAATTCGGTGCTCGTGCATCAGCGCGCGGACGTGCCCTACGGCATGTTCCTCTCGGGCGGCACCGATTCGGCGGCGGTGCTGACGATGATGGCGCGGCTCAACGAGCGCCCCGTCCTGGCCTACACCTGCGGCTTCGCCGGCACGGCCGCGGCCGACGAGCGCGAACAGGCCGCCGCCGTCGCCAAGGCGTGCGGCGCCGAGCACGTGCGCATCGAATTCGGCGCGGACGATTTCTGGCAGCTCCTGCCCGAAATCGCCGGCGCCTTCGACGATCCCACCGCGGACTACGCGATCCTCCCCACCTACAAGCTCGGCGCCGAGGCCAAGAAGCGCGTCAAGGTCGTGCTCTCCGGAGAAGGCGGCGACGAGCTCTTCGCCGGTTACGGACGATATCGCTATCTGATGCGACCCTGGTGGCGCTTCGGGCGCCCGCCGCGCATCAAGGGCATGTTCGACCGCCTCGGCATTTTGCGCGATGAAGGCCGAGACTGGGCCGCCGCCGCGGAGGCCATCGCCGCCGCCGAGCGCGGCAATGGGCGCAGCAAGCTTCAGGCCGCGCAGGCGATGGAGATCCGCGGCTGGCTGCCGCACGATCTTTTGCTGAAGCTCGACCGCGCGCTGATGGCGCACGGCGTCGAGGGCCGCACGCCGTTCCTCGATCCCGAGGTGGCGCGGTTCGCATATCCGCTGCCCGACGGCCTCAAGGTCGCCGAGGATCGCGGCAAATGGATCCTGCGCCAATGGCTGGCCAAGCATTGCCCGGCCGCGGACGCGATGGGCCGGAAGCACGGCTTCACCGTGCCGGTCGGTGAGTGGATCGCCGAGCAAGGCGCTCGCATCGGCCCGCTCGTGGCGAAGCAGCTGGCGATCCGCCAAGTGGCACGCCCCGAAGCCGTGGAGCACCTGTTCAAGGAAGGCGCAAGAAAGCACCCGCGCGCGGCATTCACGCTGCTTTTTTACGCGCTCTGGCACCGCCGGCATATCGAGGGCGCGGGCGCTGCCGGCGATGCTTTCGAGGCTCTGTCGGCCTGAGCGCCTTTTGCGCCTTTGCAATTCCCGCCGAATCGATTAGCTCTCGCCAGTCTTCTTTCGGCGGTTTCCCATGTCCTTCAAGACCATCACCCCCGCGCCGGTGCGGCTCAATCGCAGCGAGCTTTCGGTGCCGGGCTCGAGCCCGAAATTCTTCGAGAAGGCGGCCAAGGGCGAGGCCGACGTCGTGTTCCTCGACCTCGAGGATGCGGTGGCGCCCGAGAAGAAGGCCGAGGCGCGGAAGAACATCATCAAGGCCATCGGCGACGTCGATTGGGGCGACAAGACGCTGTCGGTGCGCATCAACGGGCTCGACACCGTCTACATGTATCGCGACGTGATCGAGCTCCTCGAAAATTGCTCCGAGCGGCTCGACCTAATCATGATCCCCAAGGTCGGCACGGCGTCCGACGTCTACGCGGTCGACATGCTGGTCTCGCAGGTCGAGCGCGCCAAGGGGCGCAAGAAACGCGTGGGCTTCGAGCTCATCATCGAGACCGCGCTCGGCATGCAGAACATCCACG
>JBKOUH010000257.1:0-8206 GCA_046723285.1 Pseudomonadota bacterium | reverse complement strand
GGGACCGCCGATGACGCCGGCGATGCCGGCAAAGAGGGCGCCGAGGCCGAAGACGAGCGTGAAGCGCTTCGGTACATCGATGCCGAGGAAGCCCAGCATTTCGGGATCCCGCATCCCGGCGCGGACGACCAGGCCAAAGCGCGTGTAGCGCAGGAGGAGAAAGAGCCCGAGCACGGCCGCGGCCGTGACGCCGACGATCACGAGCCGCCACGGCGGATAGTAACCGATGCCGATATCGACCGGCACGGTGGCCCAAGGCGGCGTGCCATATGGCAGATTCGTGCCGCCGAAGATCCAGCGCATCAGTTCCTGCAGCACGAGAGCCAGGCCGAACGTCACCAGGATCTGGTCGCTGGCCGGCCTGTTGTAGAAGAATCGGACCAACGTGCGCTCGATGACGATGCCGACAAGAAACACGGCCGGCGGCACGGCGATGAACGCGACCCAGTGATTGGTGGCCTCGGCCACGACGTATCCGAGATAGGCGCCGATCATGAACAGTGCGCCATGCGCGAAATTCGCGACGCCGAGCGTGCCGAAGATCAGGGTCAGCCCGAGCGCGATCATCACGTAAATCGCGCCGATCTGTAGGCCGGTGAGGAGCTGCAGCGACAGGTTGGCGGCGTTCATCGCGTCGATCCAAAATCGGCGCCCGCCACGATCGGAGGATCGCGGCGGGCGAAGTCCCCTTGCCGGCTGTTGCGCGCCTCAGGTCTTGTTGGGGATGTAGGGGCCGAGATCGCCCCCCAGCAGCTTCGAGTCGTATTCGACTTCCTTGCGCGGAATCTGCTCGACGATCTCGAGCAGGTCGAACTGGTTGGCCATCTTGCTCGGTGCCTTGCCGCGCACGACGTAGATGTCCTTGAACACCTGATGGTCCGAGGCGCGGTAGGTCGACTTTCCGGGACCGAAGCCTTCGTATTCGAAGCCCTCGAGCGCCTTGATGACCTCCGGCGGATAGAACGTCCCGGCCCTCTCGACGGCGTTGGCGTAGAGGATCGTCTGGAGATAGGCGGTTTGCGCGGCCTGGGACGGCGGCTCCTTGTAGACGTCCTGGAACGCCTTGACGAAGACCTTGGAGCCCGCGTCGGTCAGCTTCTCGTTCCAGTTCACCGTGCCGAGGATCCCCTCGATGTTCTTCGCGCCGGCACCCTTCGCCATCAGGCGGCTGTAGAGCGGCACCACGATCTGCATGTGCTTGCCGTTGACCTGCTTGTCGCGCATGCCGAAGCGGACGGCTTGCGTCAGCGAGTTGACCATGTCGGCGCCGTAGTGGTTCAGCACCACGACGTCGGCGTCGCTGTTGAGCACCGCGGTCAGATACTGCGAGAAGTCCTTGGTGCCGAGCGGGGTCATGATGTTCTTGACCGTCTTCCAGCCCTGCTTTTCGGTGGCGTCTTTCATCGACTGATACTGGGTGTGGCCCCAGGTGTAATCGGCCGTGAGATGAAACGCGCGCCGGTCCTTGCCGTATTCCTTGGCCAGGATCGGGCCGAGCGCCACGCCCGACATGTAGGCGTCGAAGAACTCGCGGAAGCCGTAGCGGCGCCGGTCTTTGCCCGTCGTGTCGTTCGAATGCGACAGGCCAACCATGTAGATGACGCCCTTCTCCTGCGCGAGATACTGAAGCGCCACCGCGACCGCGCTCGACGAGCAGCCGGAGTACATGATGATGCCGTCGCGCTCGATCATGCGCCGCGCGTTCTCCCGCGCCGCATCGGGCTTGGTCTGATTGTCGCCCGAGACGAAATCGACCTTCTTGCCGAGTATGCCCTGGCCCTTGAGGTTGAGCGGCTTCAGGGTGGAGAGGATGCCGCCGCCTTCATTGATGTGCTTCACGGCGAGCTTATAGGCCTTGATTTCGTCGTTCCCCTCGTCGGTGTAAGCGCCGGTGAGCGGCACGGTGAAGCCGAACTTCACCGTGCTGCCCTTGATCGGGTAGTTGCCGAGCGCCGGATACGCCTTTTCGGCCCAGGCATCGCGCACGAAGCCCAGCGGGCCGCGGCCGGCAGCGAGGCATGCGCCAAAGGCCGTGCCCGCGAGCGCCGTAGCGCGCACGACGGCACGGCGCGACAACGGCTTCGGGAATCGCGATTTGTTGCTCGTCACGTCGTCCTCCCAGGGTTTTTGAAATTCGCTCGAACGGCGAATTTGCCGCGCTTTAACGCTGCTTGCCTTCGTCTGGGATATTGATTGAGATTAATGCCGCGGATGACCTTTGGACCCCGGGGCGAGAACAGTGAACGAACTGCTCAGCGCGTCGCGTCAGGGCTGGGCCCGCCACCCGGCCGTCGTCCGCATTGGGCGCTATATCGATCTCGACCGCTCCGACCTTGACGATCTCTACCGGCTGATCGAAGGTCAGACCACGATCAAGAAGCGCAAAGAGCTCATCATCGACGGCGACCGCTACCGCAAGCTGTGCTTCGTCGAGGACGGCTTCGCGGTGCGCTACAAGCTGCTGCGCAACGGCAAGCGGCAGATCATCAATGTCGTCATGCCCGGCGACGTCGTGGGCATCCCCAGCAGCTTCCTCGAGCGCGCCGCGTGGTCGGTCACGGCGGTCACCGACTTGAAGTTCCAGGTCTGCTCGATCGAGGACTTCGTCGGCCTCTGCTACCGGCGGCCGCAGTTCGGCCTCGTCCTAACCTGGCTCGCGGTTCAGGAGCTCGCGATCCTGTCCGAGCACATCACCAATACGGGGCGGCGGACGCCGCTCGAGCGGCTCGCGCATTTCCTGCTCGAAATGCACAACCGTCTCGCCCTGGTGGGACGGGCCGGCGAGGCGAGCTTCGATCTGCCATTTTCGCAAGAGGTGATCGGCGACGCGCTTGGGCTGAGCGTGCCGCATTTGAACCGCATGCTCGCGAAGCTGCGCGCCGATCGGCTGCTCGCGGTCGATGGACGCCGCATCGTATTTGCCGATGTGAGCGCGCTCGAGGTGCTGGGACACTTTCAGCCGATGAAGCTCGCGCGCATGCCGGTTCCGCACAATTTCGGATGACGCGCAGACACGGCCGTTGCCTCGCCGCACAGGGACAGCGAGGAAAGCGGCGCGCGCTCAGCTCTCGCCCGGCGGCGCTGGCACCGGCGTGCCTTTCTGGATGTAGGCCTTGCCCCAGATCGTGCCGCGCTTGACCTCGTGCGGGGCGAAGAAGCGCTGGTTCTTCTCGATGAAGTTCTTGGCGTTCGCGTGGCCGCGATAGGCCGCGATGTAAAGCCAGGCATAGGCGCGGCGGAAATCGGTGGCGAGGGTTTCCGGCGTCATCAGGCGGCGGCCGAGCTTGTACATGGCCTCGATATCGCCGGTCATGGCCGCGCGGTTGAGCCAGCGCCGCGCCAGCACCTCGTTTTCCTTGCGGTAGAGGCCCTCGTGATAGAAATCGCCGAGCAGGACGATGGCGGCGCGATGGCCCTTGTTCGCCGCCGCCAGCAGATTGCGCTCGGCCGCAGCGGCGTCGTAGGCGACGCCCTGCCCCGTCGCATAGAGATAGCCCAAGCGATAGAGCGCCTCGGTGTTTCCGGCGCGCGCGGCCGCCGCATACCAGTTGGCGGCCTGCGTGTCGTTCCGCTCGACGCCGAGCCCGAAGAAGAAGGCCTCGCCCAGCAGAAATTGCGCCGCGGGATTGCCCTTCTCGGCGAGCGGGCGCAGCAGCTTCGCGGCTTCGGGATATTCGGCCGCGTCGTAAGCGCCCTTGGCGGCGGCGAGCTCGGGATCCTTGGGCGGCGCCTCGGCGCGCGCGGCCTCAGGTGCCGCGAGAACCAGCGCCAGCGCCGCCACGATTGCCGTCAACCAAGTGCCGCGCCGCGTCTCGCCGCCAAGCATCGCTCTACTCCGAAGCTTCAAGTCGCGTAGGCCTCCATCGGCGGACAGGCGCAGACCAGGTGGCGGTCGCCGTAGACGTTGTCGATGCGCCCGACCGGCGGCCAATATTTGGCGCCCTTGACCCAGGGAAGCGGATACGCGGCCTCGGCGCGGGTATAGGGGTGCTTCCACGCCTCCGCAAGCAGGTCGGCCGCGCTGTGCGGCGCATTGACCAGCGGGTTGTCGTCCTTGGGCCAGCGTCCGCTCTCGACCGCGCGCATCTCCTCGCGGATCTTGATCATCGCTTCGCAGAAGCGGTCGAGCTCGGCCTTCGATTCGCTCTCGGTCGGCTCGATCATCAGCGTGCCCGCCACCGGGAACGACATGGTGGGCGCGTGGAAGCCGAAATCCATGAGACGCTTCGCGACATCCTCGGCCGAGGCCCAATCCTTCATCGGCCGGAGATCGATGATGCACTCGTGCGCGACGCGGCCGTTCTTGCCGGTGTAGAGCACGGGGAAATGCGGCGCCAAGCGCGCGGCCACGTAGTTCGCCGTGAGGATCGCGGCTTCGGTCGCGCGCTTCAGGCCCGCTTCGCCCATCATGCGGATATAGGCGAACGGAATTGGCAGGATGAGCGGGCTGCCCCAGGGCGCCGCCGAGACCGGGCCGATCGCGTTCTTGCCGCCGCATTCGGGGCGCAGCGGATGGCCGGGCAGGAACGGCGCGAGATGCTCCTTGACGCCGATCGGTCCGACGCCGGGGCCGCCGCCGCCATGTGGGATGCAGAAAGTCTTGTGGAGATTGAGGTGCAGCACGTCGGGGCCGAACACGCCGGGCCGCGCGAAGCCCACCAGCGCGTTCATGTTGGCGCCGTCCATGTAGACTTGGCCGCCGGCGGCGTGGACGATGCGACAGATCTCGACGATGCCCTCCTCGAACACGCCGTGCGTCGAGGGATAGGTGACCATCAGCGCCGCGAGCTTTTCCTTGTTTGCCTCGGCCTTCTTGGCGAGGTCGGCGAGATCGATGTTGCCGTTGGCATCGCAGCCGACGACGACGACCTCCATCCCCGCCATGGTGGCGCTGGCCGGATTGGTGCCGTGCGCGCTGCTCGGGATGAGGCAGATGTTGCGGTGGCCCTGGCCGCGGCTCTTATGGAACGCGCGGATCACGAGCAGGCCCGTATATTCGCCCTGCGAGCCGGCATTGGGCTGCAGCGTCACCGCCGCCATGCCGGTGATGCGGCAGAGTAGCGCCTCGAGATCGCGGAGCAGGGCCGCGTAGCCCCGGCACTGATCGGCCGGCGCGAACGGATGGATGTCGGCGAATTTCGGCCAGGTCACCGGCTCCATCTCGGCGGCGGCGTTGAGCTTCATCGTGCATGAGCCCAGCGCGATCATCGAGCGGTCGAGTGCGATGTCTTTCTCCGCGAGGCGCGCGAGGAAGCGCATCATCTCGGTTTCCGAGCGATGCGAATTGAAGATCGGGTGCGTCAGGAACTTCGAGCGCCGGCGCAGCCCGGACGGGATCCGCTCGGGCGCCTCGCGGTCGAGCTGCTCGATTTCCTCGAGCAGCGCCTCTCTGCCCTTGCCGAATGATTCGCCGCCCGCGGTGAACGTGTGCAGCAGCGCGGCCACATGCTCGCGCTGGGTGAGCTCGTCGCAGGCGATCGAAACCGTGTCGGCGTCGATCTTGCGGATGTTGATCTCGTGCTCGAGCGCGTGCGCGAGGAAGACTTCGGCCTTGCCGGGCAGGCGAACGGTGACGGTGTCGAACAAGGCGTCGTGCGCGAGCGCGTGGCCGCGGCGCTTCATTCCCTCCGCGAGGATCGTGGCGAACCGGTGGGTGCGGCGCGCGATGGTCTCGAGCCCCGCGGGACCGTGCCAGGCAGCATAGAGCGTGGCGATGATCGCCAGCAGCACCTGTGCGGTGCAGATATTGCTCGTCGCCTTTTCGCGGCGGATATGCTGCTCGCGGGTCTGCAGCGACAGGCGATAGGCGGTGCGGCCCTGCGCGTCGATCGAGACGCCGATGAGGCGGCCCGGCATCGAGCGCTTGTAGGCGTCCTTGGTGGCGAGAAAGCCGGCGTGCGGTCCGCCGAAGCCGAGCGGCACGCCGAAGCGCTGGCTCGAGCCCACCGCGACGTCGGCGCCCCACTCGCCCGGCGGCGCCAGCAATGTCAGCGCGAGAAGATCGGTGGCGACGACGAGCAGCGCGCCGGCATCGTGCAGCGATTTCGCGAGCGCGGCGTAATCTTCAATCACGCCGGTCGTGGTCGGATATTGCACGAGCGCACCGAACACCTTCGCCGGATCGAGATCGCGCGCGGGATCGCCCTTCACGATCTCGATGCCGAGCGGCTCGGCGCGGGTCTCGACCACGGCGATGGTTTGCGGATGGCACGACGCCGCGACGAAGAATTTGTGGCTCTTGCTCGAGGCCGTGCGCTTGGCCAGCGTCATGGCTTCGGCCGCCGCGGTCGCCTCGTCGAGCATCGAGGCGTTGGCGATCTCCATGCCGGTCAAGTCGCCGACCATGGTCTGGAACGCGAGCAAGAGCTCGAGCCGGCCTTGCGAGATCTCGGGCTGATAGGGCGTGTAGGCCGTGTACCAGCTCGGATTTTCGAGCACGTTCCGCCGGATCACCGCCGGCGTGATCGTGCCGTAATAGCCGAGGCCAATCATCGAGACGATATCGCAGTTTTGGAGCGCCATTTCGTGCAAGAGGCGGCGCGCGCCGTTCTCGGTCATCGGCGCCGGAAGATCCATCGGCGTGCGGTCGAGGATCGCCTTCGGCATCGCGTGCGCGACGAGCTGCTCGAGCGAGCCTTCGCCGAGCACGCTCAGCATCGCGCGCATCTCCGCCTCGCCGGGACCGACGTGGCGGCGCACGAAATCGTCGCGCTGCTCCAAAGTCTCGAGCGCGGGCCGCGCGCCGCCGGGGATGACGTTCATGGACTTCACTCCGTTTGCCTTAAGCCTTCCCCTCGGTGAGTTTCTTGTATGCGGCCGCGTCCATCAAAGCGCCGAGCTCCGCCGGCTTCGCGACCTTGATCTTGAAGAACCAGCCCTTGTCCTCGGCCGACTGGTTGACGAGCGCCGGCTCCTTGGCGAGCGCGTCGTTGACGGCCGTGACGGTGCCGGTGACCGGCGCGTAGATCTCGCTCGCGGCCTTGACTGATTCCACCACCGCGATCTGCCCGTTCTGCGCGACGCTGGCGCCGATCTTCGGCAGTTCGACGAACACCACGTCGCCCAATTGCTCTTGCGCGTAGTCGGTGATGCCGACCGTGCCGACATCGCCCGCGACGTCGATCCATTCGTGCTCTTTCGTGTATTTCTTCGCCATCACGATCTCCCTTGCTCCTCACGCTTTCGCATAGCGGTGCGGCACGAACGGCATCTTCACGACGGCGCCCGGCCGCGCCTCGCCGCGCACCATGAAGTTGACTGAAATTCCCGGCTTCGCCGCGGCGGGCGCCACGTAGCCCATCGCGATGGGACCGCCGGCGGTGGCGCCGAAGCCGCCGCTCGTGACCGTGCCGATGGGCTTGCCCTCGGCGTCGGTGATCGCGGTGCCCTCGCGTGCCGGCACGCGGCCTTCGGGCTTCAGGCCCACGCGCTTGCGCGCGACGCCTTGCTTCAACTCGCGCTGGATGCGCGCGGCGCCGGGGAAGCCGCCCTCGTCGCGCCGGCGCGGCGCGATCGACCAGGCGAGCCCGGCTTCGATCGGCGAGGTGGTTTCGTCGATGTCGTGGCCGTAGAGGCAAAGCCCGGCTTCGAGGCGCAGCGAATCGCGCGCGCCCAGTCCGGCGGGCGCCACTTCGGGCTCGTCGAGCAGGCGGCGCGCGAATTTCTCCGCTTCGTCGGCGGGAATCGAGATCTCGAACCCGTCCTCGCCGGTGTAGCCCGAGCGGCTGACGAAGATCGGAACCTGACCCCAAGCGAGGTTGGCGCCCGACATGAAGACGAGCTTCGCCGCGGCCGGCACGAGGCGCGCCATCACCGCCACGGCCGCCGGGCCTTGCAGCGCCAAGAGCGCGCGCTCGCCGAGCACCGAGAGCTGGCACCCCTTCGGCGCGAGATGTCTCTCGAGATGCGCGAAATCGTAGTCCTTGCGCGCGGCGTTGACGATGAGGAACAGCCGGTCGGCGCGGCGCGTGACCATGAGGTCGTCGAGGATGCCGCCATCGTTGTTGGTGAATTGCGTGTAGCGCATGCGGTCGAGGCCGAGGCCCTTGATGTCGGCGGGCACCAACGTCTCGAGCGCCGCCTCGGCATTGGGCCCGCGCAACACCGCCTGGCCCATATGGGAGACGTCGAACAGCGCCGCCTTGGTGCGGCACTGTTCGTGCTCTTTCAGAATGCCGGAAGGGTATTGCACCGGCATGTCGTAGCC
>JBKOUH010000341.1:0-3713 GCA_046723285.1 Pseudomonadota bacterium | reverse complement strand
GCCCGAGAGCACGTGGAGCCAGCGCACGATGAACTTCCAGAATTCGGGATTGAACTTCAGCGAGTAGCCGGTCGTGATCGCGCCGATGACAACAAACACGATGACCGCGAGCACGAAACCCGCGATGACCGTATTGCGCAGACTGGTCAGAATGGCAGCCATTGGAACTCCCCCAGGTGTTTTTGCGGCGGGCAGGGGCGCGGCGGGCGCGCAGAGGCCGGCTCCCGCGTCCGGGCACCGGAACCCTGTCCGAGCGGCGATGAAAGTTAGGCCCGCCCGATCCAATACTCAAGAGAGCAGCCCGCATGGCTGAGGCGCTCGGTTACTGCGCGGCCGAGGTGCGGCGCTGGGACTACGACCGCTATCTCGCCGGGCTGTTCGCGCCGGCGGCCGCGCGCGAGCGCCTGTTCGCGCTCTACGCGTTCAACCACGAGATCGCCAAGGTGCGCGAGACCGTGCGCGAGCCGATGCTGGGCCAGATTCGCCTGCAATGGTGGCGCGAGGCCATCGCGGGCATCTACGAGGGGAAAATACGCAAGCATCCGGTGGTCGAGGCGCTCGCGTCCGCCATTGGCGGCGCGGACGCGGCGGCCATGCCGGCGCGCGCCGGCTTCGAGGCTCTTATCGATGCGCGCGAATTCGATCTCGCCGGCCGCGCGCCGGCAAGCCTCGCCGAACTCGAGGCCTATTGCGCGGGAACCTCGTCGCAGCTGCTGTGGCTCGCCGCGGAGATGCTGGGCGCGCGCGGCGAAGGCACGCGCGAGGCGCTGCGCCCCGTCGGTATCGCGTGGGCGCTGACCGGCCTCGTGCGCGCGATTCCGTTCCACGCCCGCGCGCGGCGCCAATACATTCCCGCCGACATCGCCGCGGCCACGGGCCTGACGGAAGAGGCGCTGTTTTCGCTGAAGCCCAGCGCCGAGCTCCACTGCGCGGCGGCGGAGCTTGCGGCATGCGCCGAACGCCACCTGGCGTCGATCTCGGGACGCGCGGAGCGCGCGGCACGCCCGCTGATGCTGATGGCGACGCTGGCGCGCGCTTATCTCCACCGGCTGCGCCGCTCCGGACATGAAGTTACAGAGCGGCCCGTGGAGATTTCGCCGGTGGCGAAGATCATCCGCCTCTGGTGGGCGGCATGGACCGGCGTGACGTAGGCCTCACTCAAACGCGGAAAAGCGCTAGTCCAAATCCGGGTCGGGCTTCGGATCCTGGCCGGGGATGCCCTTCTTGTAGAGCTTCGGGTCTTCGCCACGGGCGGCGCTCTTGCCCTTGATCTCGGCCGCGCGCAGTTCGGTGCCCTCGGGCGTGTCCAGAGCGGCCGCCGCCTTGCGCGCGGACTTGCGCGCGCGGCCGGTCTTCACGAAGGCCCGCGTGCGCTTGTTGTAGTCGCGCGCCGCCGAGCGGCTGCCTTCGCCTTCATTGCGCTGTGCCATTTCTGCCCTCCCAAGGAAAAAAAATTCCCTCGCGAGGGCTAACGCCTGGACTTGCTTGCGGGTTCCGAATTTTCCCCGGAGATTACGCCGCCGCGCGGCGGCCCAGCCAATCGTCGAGGTCGGCGAGCGCGCGGTGCACGAGCGCGGTCTTGCGGTCGGCGCCCTTGGGGCCGCGTTTCCCCGTGACCGGCAGCGGAGGAAACAGGCCGAAATTGACGTTCATCGGCTGGAAGGTCTCGGCATCGGCCCCGCCGGTGATATGGCCGAGGAGGGCGCCCAAGGCCGTCGTGGGCGGAGGCGGAGTAATCGCGCGCTCCAGCGCCTCGGCGGCGGCGAAACGGCCGGCGAGGAGGCCGATCGCCGCGCTTTCGACGTAACCCTCGACGCCGGTGATCTGCCCGGCAAAGCGCAGGCGCGGCTCGGCCTTGAGGCGGAGCCTCTCGTCGAGCAGCTTCGGGCTGTTGATGAAGGTGTTGCGGTGCAGGCCGCCGAGCCGCGCGAACTCGGCGCGCTCGAGGCCGGGGATCATGCGGAAGATCGCGGTCTGCGCGCCGTGCTTCAGCTTGGTCTGGAAGCCGACCATGTTGTAGAGCGTGCCCAACGCATTGTCCTGGCGCAGCTGGACCACGGCCCAGGGGCGCCGGCCGGTGCTGGGGTCGGTGAGGCCCACCGGCTTCATCGGCCCGTAGCGCAGCGTGTCGTGTCCGCGCGACGCCATCACCTCGATCGGCAGGCAGCCCTCGAAATAGGGCGTGTTGGCCTCCCACTCCTTGAACTCGGTCTTCTCGCCGGCGAGCAGCGCCGCGATGAACGCGTCGTATTCGGCGCGCTCCATCGCGCAGTTGATGTAGTCCTGGCCGGTCCCGCCGGGACCGGGCTTGTCGTAGCGCGACTGGAACCAGGCTTTCGAGAAATCGATCGAGTCCTTGTGGACGATGGGCGCGATCGCGTCGAAAAAGGCGAGCGCGCCCTCGCCGGTGCGCGCGAGGATCGCGGCGCTCAATGCCGGCGAGGTGAGGGGGCCGGTCGCGACGATGACCGAACGCCACTCGGGCGGCGGCAGGCCCGCGATCTCCTCGCGGCGGATTTCGATGAGCTTTTCCGCCGCCAGCGCGCCCTCGACGGCGGCCGAGAAACCGTCGCGGTCGACCGCGAGCGCGGCGCCGGCCGGCACCTTGTGGCGGTCCGCGGCGGCGAGGATCAGCGAGCCTGAGCGCCGCATTTCCTCGTGCAACAGGCCGACCGCATTGTGCTCGGCATCGTCGGATCGGAACGAATTCGAGCACACGAGCTCGGCGAGGCCTTGCGTCTTGTGCGCCTCGGTCATGCGCACCGGCCGCATCTCGTGCAGCACGCAACGCAATCCCGCGCGCGCGATCTGCCACGCCGCCTCCGCGCCCGCGAGCCCGCCGCCGATGATGTGGATGGGTGAGAATGTTGGCTTAGGCACTGAGTATGTCCTAATTGAAAGTGGGCCGTTTGAAGAAGAAGTGTGTCTCGCTCGTTATCCAAATCACGGAAACCAGTTCCCAACCCTGTTGACCTAGAGCGTTGATCCGCTTCTCGTCTTGCTCAGGCCCTCCCGGTCCATGGGGAATGCGCTCAATTTGCATTCCCGTCTCATGAGTGGCGCCCCTGATGCGCCCGATGCTAGGCAACGATAACTGCTCTTACGCGTCCTGCGGGATTTTGAACACTACCACTCAGTGAAGCTATTCGATCTTGAGGTGATGCAAGATGCTGATGACGTATTTCGAATTTCTTGTTAGCGGCATGAAAGCCTTGCGGGGCACTTCGCCCTTGAGGTACCCGCGCCAGAGCGCGTAGACCTCCTTGAAATCTCTTTCAGAGATGTTCTGCAAGTTCAGAGCGCTCGGTGCTTCAACCTGGATCGAACGCTGGGTTATTGAGGTGATCTTGAAGCTGTCGCCGAGGTAGCCTTTCGCCTGCGTCCAGTTGCGAACGATTTCCTGGGATGATAATTCGCGCTGCACTCTGGCCCAAATACCGCGATTCGCGCCTGGCGTCTGAGGCGGGGGTGGATCTGACCGCGATGACTGCGCCGCCGCCGCGTGCCCCGCTTCGGCTGGTTTCGATGCGCAGGAATCACGCAAGTCTTGGGCCCGCTTCGCAGCGCCGTCATCGAACCGAGAAAGAATACGCCGTAGCGTATCGATCATACGCCAGCAATCGTCGGTCGTGAAGTCGAGAGCACCGCGATGGGCCGCCTTGTTACGGTCGCCAATCGCCTCCTTAATCCAGTTTCTTGCGTCAAATCCCAAC
>JBKOUH010000041.1:0-4882 GCA_046723285.1 Pseudomonadota bacterium | reverse complement strand
GCGTGTAGGTCCAGTTCTCGAGCTTCCCGTTGAAGCGGCGCGTGTAGCCTTGCTGCTGCATGTGCGCGTGGAAGCGCTCGATGCGGCGCGAGCTGCCGTCGAGATCGATCACGTGCACGGGCTTCCCGGTGAACGCGGCTTCCGAGGTCATCGAGACCGAGTCGCGCGTGACCAGGATCGCGTCGGCGACGCCGAGCAGGCCGAAATAGGGATTCTCGCCGGCGCCGTCCCAGATGTCGGCCGAGAGTCCGGCGAGCGCCTCGGCGAGAATGCGCGCGGCTTCGGGCTCGGTGCGGCGAGAGGGCGTCACCATCAATCCCGCGCCGCCCTTGGCCAATGCGGCGAGCTGCCCGGCGAGCACGCGCATGCGCTCCGCCGTCAGCCGGTAGCGATTGTTGCTGCCGCCGATCAGTACCGCGACGCGCGGATTCGGCAGATGCGCGTAGCGCGCCGCGAAGCGCTCGGCCGCCTCGGCGAGCTTGGCGCGCGTGACGCGGTGCACGGCACCCTCGGTCACGATGACGTTGGGGCCGGTGAGGCCATCGTGCTTCGGCACGACGAGCACGTCGAACTCGCGCGCGGGCAGCGCCGGCTTCTGCACGTGAATCGTGAAGGTGCGGCCGCCGCTGTCGCGGCGGATGTGATAGGCGGCGAGCGCCGCTTGACCGCCGCAACTCACGACCACGTCGGGCCATGGCGGGGCGAGTTCGCCCGCGAGCGCGCGAAAGCCGACACGGTCGACCCAGAGGCGGGGCGGCAGGCTGCGCCAGGGCTGACGCGCGGCGACGGTCTTCAAAATCGGCGCCAGTCCCAGCCCTTCGGCGACGCCGAGCGCCTGGTTTTCGAGACCGATATAGCCTTCCGTCACGACCCAGCAGCTCGCATTTTCCATAATTCGACTGCAAGCCTCTTGAAATTTTATTTCGCGAACCGCATATAGCGCGGCAACAAACCTGCCGAATATGCGCATTCGGTCGCGGATTCGGTCCGCCTCGGCAATGACAGTCAACCCGCCGATGAGCCCCAAGGACGACGACAACGGCGCCGGCCGGCGCATCAAGCTCGACAAGGTGGACCGCCGCATTCTGCGCGACCTGCAGGATAACGGGCGCATGACCAATGTCGAACTGGCCAAGCGCGCGCAGATCTCGGCGCCGCCGTGCTTGCGGCGTGTCCGCGCGCTCGAGGACGCCGGCATCATCAAGGGCTATCACGCCGACATCGACGCCGAACGGCTCGGCTACGAGGTCTTGTTCTTCGCGCTGGTCGGCCTCGACAGCCAGGCGGAGTCGGTGCTCACCTCCTTCGAAGAGAAGCTGCGCGATTGGCCCGAGGTGCGCGAGTGCCACATGGTGCGCGGCGCCGGCGACTTCCTTCTGAAGATCGTCTGCCGCAACACCGCCCACGAAAACGAGATGACGACCAAGCTCACCTCGTCGCCCCACGTCGTCACGGTGCAGACCATCCAGGTCATCCGCACGGACAAGTAACTCCCTGGCATCCCGGTCGTGGTCGAAGGCTAGGCGCCATGCCTCCGTTGAAATTGCTCGATTTTCTCGCGCTTAACCGGGACTAAACCGCGCGGGGAAAGCCGAAATCGACCATCTCGGCTGCCGCGGACTTAATCTTCTTTGCATTTCATGTCGCTATCGCGCTCGGCTCAGAGCGAACCGAAACGGGGTCTGTTCGTTATTGCGAGCCGAGGGGACTGCAAGCGCCGGTACAAGGCGCCTGGTTCAGAGGTGGACTATGGACCGCTACGACGGCACTTCCGGGCCTTCGCGGCCCGGCGATAGCGCCGAGTCCGGGGGCACCACATCATCCCGGCCGGCCATGCCGCGCGTCCTCGTCGTCGAGGATCAGGCACTGATTGCGCTTGCGCTCGTCGCCGATCTCGCGGCGATCGGCTGCGAGGTCGTCGGACGCGCCGCCAGCGGCGAGGCCGCCGTCGAGCTCGCCCGTCGCCATGCCCCGGACATCCTGGTCATGGACATTCACCTCGCCGGCCGTATGCACGGGATCGCGGCGGCGAACCTGATCAAGGCCGAGTGCGCGCCGCGCATCATCTTCGTCACCGCCTATGCCGACGGGCCGGATCGCGCGCGTATGGAGGCGCTGCGCCCGGTCGCGATCCTCGGCAAGCCCTATCACCCGAACGAACTCAACCTCGCGATCAACGTGTGCGCGCGGCAGCGTGTGCGCCGCCACGGCTATCAGCCCGCGGCCGGCACCGCCGATTGAGCAGTCGCGCCCGCGTTCGTTAGCGCCGGCGTTGCCGTTTGGTGAGATTGACATTTTCGAGCGACTCGTAAACCGCGCCGGCGTGGAGCCGGTCCGGGCGGTCGCGCCGCGTTATTTGTAGACGACGCGCGTGATCTCGTAGGCCTTGGAGCCGCCGGGCGTGCTCACCTCGACGCTGTCGCCCTTGGTCTTGCCGATAAGCGCGCGCGCGAGCGGCGCCGTGATCGAGAGCAGGCCCTTCGCGATGTCGCCTTCGTCGGCGCCGACGATCTGATAGGTCACCTTCTCGTCGGTGTCCTCGTCGACGAGCGTCACCGTCGCGCCGAAGCGCACGATGCTGCCCGAAAGCTTCGAGACGTCGATGACTTCGGCGCGCGCGATCTTGTCCTCGAGCTCGGCCACGCGCCCTTCGATGAACGCCTGGCGCTCCTTGGCGGCGTGGTATTCGGCGTTTTCCGAAAGATCGCCGTGCGCGCGCGCTTCCTCGAGCGCGCGGATGACCTGCGGCCGCTCGGTGGCTTTCAATACCTTGAGTTCCTCCTGCAAGCGGTTGAGACCGCGGGAGGTCATTGGCAGCTTGTCCATTGCCTCTAGTCCTGAAACTGCTCTTCTGGGATGAGGTATCTTACGGACCGCGGGGGGCGGCGCAACCCCTCGGGGGCGCCGCGGGCCCGTCCCTCAAAACGAGGCCGAGAAGTAAGATTGCAGCGGCGCCACTTCAAGGGCGCCGGCCTGCAGCGCAGCGATGGCTTCGACCGCCGCGCGCGCCCCGGCGACGGTTGTGTAATACGGCATATCGCCCGCCAGCGCGGTCTGGCGGATGCTGGCGCTGTCGGCGATCGCGAGCGCGCCCTCGGTGGTGTTGAAGACGAGGTGCACGTCACCGCTCTTCATCGCGTCGACGATGTGCGGGCGGCCCTCCAGCACCTTGTTGATGCTCGCCGACGTGGCGCCCGCGGCGTTGAGCACATCGGCGGTGCCGCGCGTCGCCAGAATCTTGAAGCCCATCGCGATGAGTTTCTTGGCCACGGCCACCATCGGCGCCTTGTCGTGATCGCGCACCGAAATGAAGACAGTGCCGGCGAGCGGCAGCTTCACGCCGGCGGCGAGCTGCGACTTGGCGAAGGCGCGGCCGAAATCGTGGTCGATGCCCATCACCTCGCCGGTCGATTTCATCTCGGGGCCGAGCAAAACGTCGACGCCGGGGAAGCGGTTGAACGGGAACACGGCCTCTTTCACCGCGACATGGCCGTTGCGCGCGGCGCGAGCCGCGGGGAAGCTCGCCAGCTTCTCGCCCGCCATCAGGCGCGCCGCGATCTTGGCGACCGGCACCCCCGTTGCTTTAGCGACGAACGGCACGGTGCGCGAGGCGCGCGGGTTCACCTCGAGCACATAGACCGTGCCGTCCTTGACCGCGTATTGCACGTTCATGAGCCCGACGACATCGAGCGCGCGCGCGAGCATCTCGGTCTGGCGCTCGATCTCGCGCACGACCTTGGGGTCGAGCGAATAGGGCGGCAGGCTGCAGGCCGAATCGCCGGAATGGATGCCGGCTTCCTCAATGTGCTCCATGATGCCGGCGACGCGCGCGCCGTCCTTGTCGGCAAGGCAATCGACGTCGACCTCGATCGCGTCCTGAAGATAGGCGTCGATGAGCACCGGATTGCTCCCCGACACCTTCACTGCCTCGCGCACATAGCGCAGCAGTCCGGCCTCGTCGTGGACGATCTCCATCGCGCGGCCGCCGAGCACGTAAGAAGGACGGAGCAGCACCGGATAGCCGACCTCGGCGCCGACCTTGACCGCCTGCTCGACCGAAGTCGCGGTCCCGTTCGTCGGCTGACGCAATTCGAGCTTCATCAGCAGCTTCTGGAACCGCGCACGATCCTCGGCGAGATCGATCGCATCGGGCGAAGTGCCGAGAATGGGAATGCCCGCATCCTCGAGCGCCTGCGCGAGTTTCAGCGGCGTCTGTCCGCCATATTGGACGATGACGCCTTTCAACGTGCCGCGCTGGCTCTCGCGCCGGACCAGCTCGATCACGTCCTCGGCGGTCAGCGGCTCGAAATAGAGCCGGTCCGACGTGTCGTAGTCGGTCGAGACCGTTTCGGGATTGCAGTTGACCATGATGGTCTCGTAGCCGGCTTCGGCGAGCGCGTAGACGGCGTGGACGCAGCAATAGTCGAACTCGATGCCCTGGCCGATGCGGTTGGGTCCGCCGCCCAGGATCACTACCTTCTGGCGGTCCGAAGGATCGGCCTCGCATTCGGGCGGATCGCCGGTCTCGTAGGTCGAATACATGTAGGGCGTCTGCGACGCGAACTCGGCGGCGCAGGTGTCGATGCGCTTGTAGACGGGCGTCACGCCGAGCCTGCGCCGGCGCTCCGCGACTTCGGCCTCGCTGGTGCCGACGAGCTTGGCGAGGCGCGCATCGGAGAAGCCCATGCTCTTGAGCTTCGTCCAGCCGTCGCGATCGAGCTGGAGGCCGCTCGCGCGCACCTCGGCCTCCGCGCGCACGATGCCGCGGATCTGGCGCAGGAACCAGTGATCGACCTTGCAGGCCGCGTAGATCTCCTCGTCCGAAAGCCCGGCGCGCATCGCTTGCGCGATGTGGAGCAGGCGGTCGGGCGTGGGCTTCGAG
>JBKOUH010000170.1:0-4087 GCA_046723285.1 Pseudomonadota bacterium | reverse complement strand
AAGGGCTTCGCGACCGATGTCGCCACGGCGCAGCTCACCTTGACGCTGGCGATGATTTCGATCGGCGTGGCGACGCTGGTCTTCGGCCCCGTTTCCGACCGCTTCGGGCGGAAGCCCGTGCTGCTCGCCGGCATCGTGTTCTTCCTGATCGGCAGCGTCGTCGCGGCGCTGGCGGAAGACATCGGCACGCTCATCGCCGGCCGCGTCGTGCAGGCCTCCGGCGCCTCGGCCGGTATCGTGCTGGCGCGGGCCATGGCGCGCGACGTCTACGGCTTCGCTCACTCGATCCGCGTCATCTCCTATCTCACCATGGTGATGGTGGTGGCGCCCACGATCTCCCCGGCGATCGGCGGCGTCGTCACCGACAGCTTCGGCTGGCGTGCGATCTTCTGGATCATGTGCGGCGTCGGCATCGTCACCATTTTCGGCGTCTGGGCGGGCATGCCCGAAACCCACGCCGACCGCTCGCGGGCCGGCTGGAAGGGCCTGATCGAGGGCAGCCGCCGGCTCATGGGCAGCAGCCGCTATCTCGGCTACACGCTGGTCGTGTCCGCCGCGTTCTGCGTCTTCTTCTCGTTCCTCGCGGCGGCGCCCTATCTCATGGCCGAGGTCCTGCACCGGCCCGCGCGCGACTACGGCCTCTGGTTCATGCCCGTGGCCGGCATCTTCATCTTCGGCACGTTCTGCTCGACGCGCCTGCTCGACCGCTTCGGCGCCGACCGCCTGATCCGCGGCGGCAGCATCGCGTGCCTTCTCGTCGTGGCGGGATCGCTGGTGCTCTACTACGCGCTGCCGCTGACATCGGCGCTTCTCTTCTTGCCCGCCGTCGCGTTCTCGTTCGTCCAGGGCTTCATCATCCCCAACGCGCAGGCGAGCGCCATCAATGTCGATCCGCGCTATGCCGGCGCCGGATCGGGCCTCATCGGCTTCATCCAGATGGCGTTCAGCGCCGCGGTGGCGCAGGCGGTGGCCATGCTCGCCGACGGCACGGTCTGGCCGATGCTGTGGTTCATGATGGCGGCGTCGATCGTCGGCGTGATTGCGCTTCCGCTGATCGGCAAGGCGCCGGCGCAAGCCGCGCCGTCGGGGACGGCCTGACGCGGGCCGTGCTAAGCTTGGCCGAAGGGGGCCCTCATGATCCGCCTCTCTCGCATCCTCGCCGCCTCGCTGCTGATCTTCGCCGCAGCCGCGCGCGCCGAAACCGAACGCGCGCCCGAAGGCGCCACAGGTGTAACGCCGAAGCCGCCGGTCTACGCCAAACGGTTCATGGCGGTGACGGCCAATCCCGAGGCCACGCGCGCCGCTTACGACGTGCTGAAAGCCGGCGGCTCGGCGGCCGATGCGGCCGTGGCGGCGCAGCTCATCTTGAATCTCGTCGAGCCGCAATCCTCGGGCATCGTCGGCGGCGGCTTCATCCTCTATTGGGACAACAAGGCCAAGCGCCTCTACGCCTATGACGGCCGCGAGACGGCGCCGGCCGCCGCGAAGCCGGATGCGTTCATGCGCGACGGCAAGCCGATGAAGTTCCTCGACGCGGTGCGGAGCGGAAACTCCGTGGGCGTGCCCGGCGCGGTCGCGCTGCTGGAGCTCGTGCATAAGCGGCACGGCAAGCAGCCGTGGAAAGATCTGTTCCGGCCCGCGCAGCGCCTCGCCGAGCAAGGCTTCCCCGTCTCGCCGCGGCTCCATCAGCTCGTCGCCGATACGCCGACTTTGAAGGAGCGCGCCGAGACGCAACTCTATTTCTTCGGCGGCGGCGACACGCCGCTGCCGGTCGGCCATGCGCTGAAGAACGCCGCTTTCCAGGCGACGATCACGGGCATCGCCGATCGCGGCGCCCCGGCCTTCTACCGCGGCCCGGTCGCGGAGGCGATCGTGGCGACGGTGAAAGACGCCGGCGGCACCTTGGCCCTCGCCGATCTCGCCGCCTACAAGGTCGAGGAGCGCGAGCCGGTCTGCGCGCTTTATATCGGCTTCCGCGTGTGCAGCATGGGCCCGCCGTCCTCGGGCGGCATCGCGGTTCTGCAGATCCTCGCGATCCTCGAGCGCTTCCCCAACGAGCTCGTCGCGGCCGAAGACGAGCGCTCGGCGCATCTCTTCATCGAGGCCTCGCGCCTCGCCTTCGCCGACCGCAATCTTTACGTGGCCGATCCCGCCTTCGTGCGCGTGCCGGTGAAAGGCCTGATCGACCGCGACTATCTCGCGGGCCGCGCGAAGCTCATCGATCAGCGCCGCGCGCTCGCCACGGTCGAGGCGGGCACGCCGCCCGAAAACAAGGGGGAATTCGCGCCCGACAGCGGCGATGAGAGCCCGGGCACTTCGCATCTCTCGATCGTCGACAGCGAGGGCAGCGCGCTCTCGTTCACGACCACGATCGAGAACGGCTTCGGCGCGCAGATGATGGCCGGCGGCTTCCTGCTCAACAACCAGCTCACCGATTTCTCGTTCGTGCCCGAGCGTGACGGCAAGCCCATCGCGAACCGCGTCGAGCCCGGCAAGCGGCCGCGGAGCTCGATGGCGCCGGTGATGGTGTTCGACAAGGACGGACGGCTCGTCCTCGTCGTGGGCTCGCCCGGCGGCGCGCGCATCATCGGCTACGTCGCGCGCACCGTGATGCGCGTGCTCGACGAGGGCACCGACATCGCCACCGCCGTCGCCAAGCCGCATATCGTCACGACCGGCACGGCCGCCGAGTTCGAACAGGGCACCGCCGCCGCGGAGCTCGCCGAGCGCCTCGAGCGCCTCGGCCACAAGGTCGTCGTGCACGAGCTCAACAGCGGCCTCAGCGGCATCCAGATCACCGACGACCGCCTCATCGGCGGCGCCGATCCCCGCCGCGAAGGCACGGCGATGGGCGACTAGCGTACGGCCAGCCGCGCCGCTCCGCTCGCCGCGAAGTCGCGATCGAGCACGCCCATGATCAGGTCATCGTGCCAGGCGCCGTCGATGAACGCGGCCTCGCGCTCGCGGCCTTCCGCGACGAAGCCGCATTTTTGATAGGCGCGGATCGCCCGCGCATTGTGCGCGAGCACGCGCGCCGAGACGCGGTGCAAGCCGAGCGCGCGGAACGCATAATCGAGCGCGAGCGCCATCGCCTCGGTGCCGAGTCCCTTGCCGAGCGCGCGTGGATCGAGAATGCCGACCGCGAGCGCGGCCCGGCGCTCGCGGCGATCGACGCGGTCGAGCCGGATCTCGCCGACGAGCGTGCCCGCTTCGATCAGCCACCCATACGGGTTCACGGCGAGGCGCTGGAGCCAGGCTTCGGCACGGGCGGGCGTAACCGGCACGACCTCGTTGCGGCTTGTCCCGAACGGCGCTTCGATTTCGGGATGCGTGCCGAGCGCAACGCGCGCTGCGACGTCGCTCCGCTGCGGCGGCCGCAGCACAACGCGCGTTCCGACGAGCCGCGGCGCGTTGCCTTCCATGTACCGGCCGCGCGCGGGCCTCTACGCCGTGATCCCGACTTGGGAAAGGATGAACGAGTAGTCGAACGCGGTCTCGCGCAGGGCGTCGTAGCGGCCGGAGGCGCCGCCGTGGCCAGCATCCATGTTGGTCTTGAGCAGCAGCAGATTGTTATCGGCTTTGGTGGCGCGGAGTTTCGCCACGTATTTCGCGGCCTCCCAATACATCACCTGGCTGTCCGAGAGCGAGGTGTTCACCAGCATGTTGGGATAGGCCTTGGCCGCGATGTTATCGTAGGGCGAATACGACTTCATGTAGAAATAGGCGTCCTTTTCGTTGGGGTTGCCCCATTCGAGATACTCGCCGACGGTAAGCGGCAGCGACGCGTCGAGCATCGTGTTCATCACGTCGACGAACGGCACGTCGGCGATGACGGCGCGGAAGAGATCGGGCCGCAAATTGACGACGGCGCCCATCAAGAGGCCGCCCGCGCTGCCGCCGGTGATGACGAGACGGTCGGACCGCGTCCAGCGCCCGGCGATGAGGTGCTCGGCGGCGGCGATGAAATCGGTGAAGGTGTTCTTCTTCGCCATCAGGCGGCCGTCCTCGTGCCAGATCTTGCCCATGTCGGCGCCGCCGCGCACATGGGCCACGGCAGAGATCATGCCGCGGTCGAGCAGGCTTATTC
>JBKOUH010000374.1:0-2837 GCA_046723285.1 Pseudomonadota bacterium | reverse complement strand
GCCCTGCCTCACCGAAGCGGCGATGGCCAAATTATTCGCCTCGGAGATGGCCGAGCGCGTCGCGTCGGATGCGATCCAGATCCATGGCGGCTACGGCTATCTCGCCGATTTCCCGGTCGAGCGCATCTATCGCGACGTGCGCGTGTGCCAAATCTACGAAGGGACCAGCGAGGTGCAGAAGATCATCATCGGCCGCGCGCTCGGCGCCGGCTGATCTCGCCCGGCGCGCATGCCGATCAAAGCGGGCATCATCAGAATCTTTTTGACTTTTGGTAGCATCCGCAATTTTATGCGGACGTTCCCTTTCATGAGACGAAACAGCGATTTCTGAACCTATGTTCGAAAACGCCTTCACCGCGGAGGAGCGGCCGCTTGGAGCGATCGGCGACGCGCGATTGCGCCGGCTCCACGCCTATTGGGAGGCCGAACGGCAGCCGGCGCCGTGCCTGGCCTACGAGCGGCTGCGGCCCGAGCAGATCGCCTACGCACTTTCGGACGTGGCGGTGCTGGAGCGGAGCGGCGCCGGCAGCGCGCTTACACTGCACGTGCGTTTGGCCGGCGAGGCGATGCGGATGGACGGCCTCGGCTTCGTGCGCGGCAAGACGAGCGCCGATTTCCGCCCGTCCTGGTTCAAGCAATTCATGCTCGAGACCTGCCGCAACGCGTTCGAGCGCGCGGCGCCGGTCTGCGCGATTGTCTCGCTACACTATCAAGGCGCGCGCTATCCGTTCGAGCAGCTTATGTTGCCGCTGGTGCGGCGGGGGCCCGAGCCAGACTGCCTGCTCATGGCAGCCGTGTTGCCGCAGACCTTGATCGACCTGAAGGCCACGCTAAAAACCTGCGTCGGTTGACCCTATTGAAGGACCTGCCCGCCGCAGCCCCTGCTCGTTCGGGGAGGCGCCTGCCGGCGGGCATAACGCCATGACCGCCGTTCCTCATTTCCGCCGCAACTTGAGCTTGCTGGCGGTGTGCTGGGCCATCGTCGCCATCACGAATTTGCTCAATGTCAGCGCCTCGGCGCTGGTCGGCCACATGCTGGCCGAGAACAAGGCGTACGCCACCTTGCCGATCGCGCTGCAATGGGTCGGCATCGCGGTGTGCACGGTGCCGGCCTCCTACGTCATGAGCAAGATCGGGCGGCGGGGCGGCTTCGTCATCGCCGGCCTCGTCGTCTGCGTCGGCGCCGGCTTCGCCATTCTCGGCATCTATGAGCGCGTTTTCGCCATTTACTGCGTCGGCTCGCTCTTGCTCGGCGCCGGGCAGGGCTTCGCCTGGTACTACCGCTTCGCTGCCGCCGAGATCGCACCGGTTCTATGGCGCAGCCGCGCGATCTCGCTCGTGCTCGCCGGCGGCGTGATTTCGGGCCTCGTCGGCCCGTCGATCGCCGACTTTTCCAAGGACATGCTGGCGCCGGTGACGTTCGCGGGCGCGTTCGTCTCGATCATCGCGCTGCAGGCGCTGGTGATCGTGCTGCTGCTGTTCATCCGCATCCCGAAGCCGCAGCCGATGCGTTTCACCGGCGGCCGGCCGCTCAGCGTGATCGCGCGGCAGCCGAAATTCATCGTCGCGGTCTTGGCCGGCGTCGTCGCCTATTCGGGCATGGCCATGCTGATGTCGGTGACGCCGCTGGCGATGCAGATGTGCGGCCTCAGCTTCTATCAGACCACCTCGGTCATCCAGTGGCACGTGTTCGGCATGTATGTTCCGGCGTTCTTCACCGGCCACCTGATCCGCTATTTCGGAACCTACAAGGTGATGCTGGCCGGCGGATTCGCCATGGCCGCGTGCATCACGATCGGCTCCTCGGGCGGCCAGTCCTACATCCATTTCTGGGCGGCCCAGACGTTGCTTGGGCTCGGCTGGAACTTCCTCTACGTCGGCGCCACGACCTTGCTTACCGAAACCTACACGATCGAGGAGCGGGCCAAGACCCAGGCGCTCAACGAGCTGCTGGTCTTCATCGTCACCGGCGCCTCGATCTTTTCGTCGGGCCAGCTGCTCTACAATGTCGGCTGGAGCGCGGTCAATCTCGGCGCATTGCCGCTGGTGCTGCTGACACTCGCCGCCACCGCGTGGCTCTGGTGGAAGTCGCCCAAACCCGGCCCGCTGCCGGCCGAAACGCCGATCGAGGCGGCCGCGAAATAACCGCGCGCTTAGAACTTGAGATCGATCACCACCGGGCAGTGATCGCTCGCCTTGGGGCGGTCCCAGCCGATGCGGGGGTAGCGCGGGCCCTGATAGCGCTCGGCGCGATAGGGCAGGCCCTGGCGCAGGATGCGCGGTATCGCGTCCTTGTTCTTCCGCGCCAGCGCCGGCGAGAGCAGCACGTAATCGAGCTGGCGATAGGCGCGCGCATCGGGAAAGAAGTGCGTCCAGCGGTCCTTGACGTCGGCAATGCGCTTCACCGTATCGACGGCGAACCCGCCGTCGAGCAGCGGCGCCAGCGCATGGTGCGGCTCGGGCACGCCGTCGCTTTCCGTGTAGTCGTTGAAATCGCCGACCGCAGCCCAATCGGCGGCGGCGGGATCGGGAAAGCGCTTCTCGATGATGCGGCGCACGGCGGTGGCCTCGGCCGCGCGCCATTCGCGTGTCCGCTCGCGGTCCGGGTCCATGGACTTGAAGTGGCAGACGAAGACCGGCAGCGCCTTCTCGCCGACCTCGACGTGAACCTCGAGGCAGTCGCGCTTGAAGATGCGGTCGCGCTCGGTCTCGACGATCTTGGGCTTGTCGATCTGCAGCTCGTCCCAGCGCAGCGCCTGGTGGGTGACGATGCGCTCGAGCGGGAAGCGGCTCATCACCGCGACGTCGATGTGCCGCCCGTCATTGCCCTCGATCAG
>JBKOUH010000537.1:0-9456 GCA_046723285.1 Pseudomonadota bacterium | reverse complement strand
ATTCTGCCCGATCCGCTGTCGGCGACGATCGCGTTCTGGTCCAACTACCGTTTCCGCGGCATCTCTCAGACCAGCAACGCGCCGAGCTACAACGGCAGCCTCGACTTCGAGCAGGAAATCTTCACCGACGTCTCGGCGTTTGCCGGCATCTGGGCGTCCAACATCAATTTCAACTTCGGCTTCAAGCCGCGCGTGGAGGTCGACGTCTACGGCGGCTTCAAGGGCAAGCTGCTCGCCAACAAGAAGCTCTCCTGGAACGTCCAGTTCATCGGCTATTTCTATCCCGGCTCGACCGCCAGCCAATCGCTCAACTACTTCGAGGTCATGCCGTCCTTGAGCTACGACTTCGACTTCATGGAGCTGGGCGGCGGCGTCGCGATCTCGCCCAACTACACGGTGGGCAGCGGCTTCGCGACCTGGACGTTCGGCGACGTCACCGTGCCGATCCCGATCGACATCGTGAAGCCCTACAAATTGGCCGCGTTCGGGCACATCGGCTATCAGGCGATCGAGAAGAACGCCAAGTTCGGCACGCCCGACTATCTCGAGTGGGAAATGGGCCTGAAGTGGGAGCTCTACGGCTTCAAGATGAGCGTGAAGTACGGCGATACCAATCTCTCGCGCTCCGAGTGCTTCGGCGGATTGAATTGGTGCCGGGCCACCGGCGTGTTCGTGATCTCCAAGACGTTCTGATCCCCGGCTCGGGGCGGGGACGAGGCGCCTGCCCGGCAGCGGGCGGGCGCCTTACCTTTTTCGGTCCCGGTCGAACGGATTTTCGCCGCCGCGCACATGGAGGCGCAGCGGCACGCCCGAGAAGCCGAAGGTCTTGCGCAGGCCGTTGGCGAGATAGCGGACATAGGTGTCCGGCAGCCGCTCTGCCTGGCTCGCGAAGAGCGCGAAGGTGGGCGGCCGCGTGCGCGCCTGTGTCATGTAGCGGATCTTGATGCGCCGGCCTTTGACCATCGGCGGCGGATTGGCCTCGAGCGCGCCCTCGAGCCAGCGATTGAGCCGCGAAGTGGAGATGCGCTTGTTCCATTTCTCGTCGACGGCGAGCACTTCCTGCATCAGACGGTCGAGATTGGTGCCCTCGAGCGCCGACATCGTCACCATCGGCACGTCGTGGATCTGCGCCAGCGAGCGCTCGAGGCTTTCGCGCACCAGCCCGCGCTGCCTGGCCTGATCCTCGACGAGATCCCATTTGTTGACCGCGATCACGAGGCCGCGCCCTTCCGCCTCGATGTGCGCGGCGATCTGCAGATCCTGCTTCTCGATGCCGTGGCCGAAATCCTGCACCGTCACCGCGTCGATCAGCAGCACGACGATGTCGGCGTATTGGATCGCGCGCATCGCGTCGATGGCGGCGAGCTTCTCGAGCGGATCGGCCACCTTGGCCTTGCGGCGCAGTCCCGCGGTGTCGACGAGCTTGATCGCGCGCCCCTTCCACTGCCAATCGATCGAGATCGAATCGCGCGTCAAGCCCGGCTCGGGCCCGACGATGACGCGCTCTTCGCCCAAGAGCTTGTTCATCAGCGTCGACTTGCCGGCATTGGGCTGGCCTACGATCGCGAGGGTGAGCGCGCGCGGCGGCGGCGCCGATTCGCTTGCTGGCGCCCTTTCCTCCTCGCGCTCCGGCGGCGCCACGAACGCCGTCATCGCGTGATAGAGATCGCTCATGCCTTCGCCGTGCTCGGCCGAGAGCGGGATCGGCTCGCCCATGCCGAGCGCGAAGGCTTCGGCGAGGCCGGACTGCCCGGCGCGGCCCTCGCACTTGTTGGCAAGCAGCAGCAAGGGCTTGCCGAATTTCCTGAGGCGGTCGGCGAAATGGCGGTCGAGCGGGGTCAGTCCCGCCCGCGTGTCGATCATGAAGAGGATGAGATCAGCGTCGGCTACGGCCTTCAAGGTCTGGCCGACCATGCGCGATTCGATCGCCTTGGGACCGGCGTCCTCGAGGCCGGCCGTGTCGATCACGCGGAACGAAAGATCGAAGAGCCGCGCCTGCCCCTCCTTGCGGTCGCGCGTGGTGCCGGCCTTGTCGTGCACCAGCGCCATGCGCCGGCCGACCAGCCGGTTGAACAGCGTCGATTTCCCGACATTGGGCCGCCCGACGATGGCGGCGACGAATTCCTTCTCTGCCGGTGCCGCCACCGCTCAGCGCATCGCCAGGATGCGGCCCGAATCGTCGAGGAAGTAGATCGTGTTCTCGGCGACGATGGGCGAGATCAGCACGCGCTCGCCGATCACGATCCGCCCCTGCACCTGGCCGGTATAGGGCGAGAGCGAAAGCGCCTCGCCGTGCGAGCCGGCGACGATGAGGCGGTCGCTGGCCAGGACCGGGCCGGTCCACACGATCGGCGTGCGGCGCTGGCGCGCGGTCGTGAACGCGTTGAGCTGGATCGACCACTTGATGCGGCCGCTCGCGCGCTCGATGCAAACGAGCTGGCCTTCGTTGCTGAGCGCGTAGACCCAGTCGCCGGCGATCCACGGCGTCTGGATGCCGCCGATGTCGACGTCCCAGAGGCGGCGGCCGGTGCGAATGTCCATCGCCGCGAGCCGGCCGGCGTTGCTGACCGCGATGACCATGCCGCGGTCGACGACCGGGCGCGCGGTGATGTCGGCGATGTTGGTGATGGGGTTGATCTGTCGCGCCGCGGCGAGGCGCTCGGTCCAAAGCTGGCGCCCGTTCTCGATGCGCAGCGCCACAACCTCGCCCGAGCTTTGCGGCGCGACGACGATGTTGCCTTCGACCGCGGGATTGGCCGCGCCGAGAATGCCGGTGGTCTCGGCGACGCCGGCGAAGTTCCAGATGCGCTCGCCCTTCTTCGCCGGATCGAGCGCCAAGAGTTCGTTCTCGGTGGTGACGACAAAGATGCGGCCGCCCGAGATGGTGGGGGCGCCGCGCACCGGCGCCTCGAGCGCCGCGCGCCAGATGATCTTGCCGTCGGCCGGCGACAGCGCCAGCACCTCGGCGCCGCCGTTCGCGACGTAGAGCACGCCGTTGGAGTAGCCGACGCCGCCGCCGACGTCGCCCTGGCCCTCGTCCTTCGGCAGCACGTCGGTGCGCCAGAGCGCGGCGCCTGTGCCGGCATTGAGCGCCACCACTTCGCCGTAGCTGTTGAGCGCGAACACCTTGCCTTCGGCCACGATCGGCTGCGCGATGAGGCGGCGCGGCGTCGCGAGGCCGAAGACGCGCAGAAACGGCGAGCCGCCGGTGCCGCCGCCGATGTCGGACTGCCACGCGCGCTGCGGCCGCTCGGCGAGGGTCAAGTGATGCATCGCGTGGTCGGGGTAGCCGCCCGCCTGCGGCCATTCCTTGTTCGTCGAAGGATTCGGCAGCGCCACCGGCCGCGCGGTCAACGCCGTGTCGGGCCGCACCAGCTCCTCGCCGACCAGGACGGGCTTGCGCTCGCCCTCGAGCCGCGGCGGCTTCTTTTCGGAGAACGGATTGATGCTGTCGAGCGTGCTGCAGGCCGGCAGCAGGAGCCCGACGGCGGCGAGGGCAAGCAGTCGTCGCATCATCGGCGAAATTCCTATCGGCGCGGGTGTGATCTCGTGGCTCAAGACTTGCCAAGGATGGCAAGCAGCTCTTTGGCGCGGCCGCGCACGCCTTGCGGCGTGTCTTTGTCCTTCTCGAGATCGGTCAGGATCTGGATCGCGTCGGCGCGCCGGCCGGCGCGTTCGGCGTAGAGCGCCGTGAGCTCGAGCGCCATGTGGCGCCAGGGATTGTCCTTGGCGGTGAGCGGCCTCAGGCGCTCGCTCATCTGCGCCGGATCGGCGTCGTCGAGCCCGAAATAGGCCCAGTGGACCACCGCGACATCGCGGAACAGCGGATCGGCCGCATCGTCGTTGGCGAGCTGCTCGAACGCGGCCAGGGCGCCGGCGCGGTCGCCGGCCTTCAGCGCCTGCGCCGCCTGCTGCAGCCGCGCCAACTGCGCGTAGCCCTTGGGACCGTCCTGCGCGAGGCCGGCGAAAGCGACCGTCGCCTCTTTCACCTTGCCGTCGCGCGCCAGCGCCAGCGCCGCGGCGAAGCGCTCGCTCGCCACCTCGCGCGTCTTCCGCTGCTCGCCCTGCCAATATTGGTAGCCGGCGACGCCGATCACGATCAAAACCGCGAGCGCCACGAAATAGCGGCCATACTTTTTCCAGATGGCCGCGTAACGGTCCTGCTTCAGCTCTTCGGAGACTTCCTCGAAGAACTGCTCCTGCTCCTTCGAGCGAAGGTCGTCCGGCGGCGCGGGCGGCTTTTTGTCGTTCCTGGCCAAGGCTGCTGCTGCTCGATGCGTTAGGGCCGGTAGATATAGACCGCCGCCGCCGGTCTAAGCAACGGAAGCGGCCGGGCGCGTCACATCGCCCAAGCCTCGGGAAATCAACGTAATGTCGGCGTGCGTCGGGCGATTAACTTCGGCCGGCCGGCGCCCTGAATGCGATTGGGAAAAGGGGTCGCGGGCGATGCGATGGCGCGATTGAGCTGCGGCGGCTGCGGTTCTCTTCGCGGCCGGCGGCGACGCCGCGGCCTGGCAGGTCGGCAATTGGATCGGGCGCACGGTCTTGACCGACAACGGCGCGCTCGCCGGCTGCCGCATGAGCGTTGCCTACGACGGCGGCGTCACGTTGCACTTCATGCAATTGGCGAAAGGCGCACTGCTGATCGGCGTGAGCGATTGCGGCTGGTCGCTCGATCCGAACGGCACATACGGCATGAACCTCAGCATCGACGGCCGTTTCGTGCGGCGCGCGCGCGGCGTCGTTCTCGACGCGATGCGCGACAAGATGTTCGTCGATCTCGGCCGCGACCGGATAACGCGCACGCTCTTGCAGCGCGGCCGGCAGCTCAGCCTCGCGGACGGCAAGCGGACTTACGGCTTCCGTCTGACCGACACCGGCGCCGCGCTGGAACGGCTCGCGTCATGCGCCCGCACCGGTACCTGGGGCACGGCGCCCGAAGCGCTGGACAAAGTCGATTTTTGGCGGAAGACTGTCGCCGATCGTCATCTTGAGCCAGGAGGGGCCGATCGGGCGATGGCCGATCTGATCGATCTCGAGAGCATTCGCCGGGTCCGTCCGCGCTTTCCCGCCGCGGACGGGCGAGTAGGCTTCGACAAGCGGGAGCTTCGTCAGCTGTTCGGGCTCTATAGCCGCCGCGTGATGAGCGGCGAATGGCGCGATTACGCGATCGACTTCGGCCCGAAGGGTGCCGTCTTCTCGGTCTTCCGCCGCGCCGCCGAGCAGCCGCTTTTCGCGATCTGGAAGCTCGCCCATGGACGCGAGCGCGGGCGCTACGTGGTCGCCGTCGGCGCCGCCGTTCTGCGCCGCGCGCACACGCTCGGCGACCTCCTCAGATTCCTCGACGAAAAGCCGCGCCTGGTCTGGTCCCAGGGCTGAGCGGGAGCGCGCGGTCCCAACGCCGGCGCCGCTTGACTCGCGCGCAAAATGTTCCTAGTTTGTTCCAAAACTAGGGGGTTTGCGCATGTCCGGTTTCAAGGATCGCCTCGTCGCCGCCCAGGAGCGGCTGGCCCGGCCCGAGCGCATCGGCGCGCTGGCGGCGCGCGGCGGCGCCATTTTCTGCTGGTGCAATCGCTGCGCCCATCACGCGCGGATCGACGGGCGGCAGCTTACGCTGACGCTGGGTCCGGATTTTCCCGTGCCCGAGATCGGAGCGAGGCTGCGCTGCTCGAACTGCGGCGCCAAGGACGTGGCGACGAGCCCCGATTTCGCCCGCCCCGCGCGCGCCAGTCCCGTGGCGATAGCGACGGCGGTTTAGTGCCGAATTCGACCAAGCATAATCATGGCTGTCGATTCGGCGCGGTCGATACGGCCGACGGCCGGCGTTGCTCAATCGTCGTCGAGTAGTTTTCCGCCGAGACGCTCCTGGCGGTAGATGTGGGCGCTCAGGACGATGCCGAAGCCGATCATGAGCGTGAACATCGCGGTGCCGCCGAATGAGACCAGCGGCAGCGGCACGCCCACCACCGGCAGCGCGCCCATCACCATCGCCATGTTGATGCCGAGGTGGAGAAAGAGCGTCGCCGCCATTCCGACGCAGGCGAGGCGCGCGAATTGCGTGCGGGCGCGGAACGCGATCGCGAGCGTCACGAACAGGATCGCGAGGTATAGGCCGAGCAGCACGATGCCGCCCATCATGCCGAATTCCTCGGCCAGCACCGAGAGCACGAAATCGGTGTGGAATTCGGGCAGGAAGTTGAGCCGAATCTGCGTGCCTTCCAGGAAGCCCTTGCCGAACAGGCCGCCCGAGCCGAACGCGATCTTCGACTGGATGATGTGATAGCCCGAGCCCAACGGGTCGCGTTCGGGGTCGAGGAAGGTGAGGAGCCGCTCCTTCTGATAGTCATGGAGCTTGCTGTAGGCGAACGGCGCCGCGGCGGCCGCCACGAGAATCACGACGCCGAACTTCCACACCTGCACGCCGGCCATGAACAGCACGAGCCCGGCGACGGCGAGCAAGATGGCCGCGGTGCCGAGATCGGGCTGCTTCAGCACGAGTCCGGCGGGCACGACCGTCATCGCGATCGGAATGAACAGCGCCCAGAGCTTCCCGACGCTCTCGAAGCGCAGGCGCTGGAAATAGCGCGCGAGCGCCAGCACCAGCGCGACCTTCACCAGCTCGGAGGGCTGCAGGCTGATGATCCCGAGATCGATCCAGCGCACGGCGCCTTTGCCCTGGCGGCCGAAGATCTCGACCAAGGCCAGGAGCGCCGCCGAGCCGAAGAACACCGGATAGGCGAGCTTGAACCAGACGCGCAGCGGCGTCAGCGCCGCCATCAGCATCAGCGCGAAGGCGACCGCGAAGCGCTGGATCTGCTTGTCGGCCCAGGGCTTGAAGTTGCCGCCGCCCGCCGAATAGAGCAGCACGCAGCTGATCGCCGCCACGGCGACCAGACAGAGCACCAGCAGCCAGTGGATCGAGCGCACCCGGTCGAAGATGGAGGGCGGCGCGGCGCGCGCGGTCATGATCGACATGGCGGCTACCGCGTGCGCTCGGCGCGGCTGCGCCGGATGGGATCGGGCAGCTTGCGCTCGGAGAGCGGGATGTATTTGTGCATCGCCTCCAGCATCACCTCGCGCGCGATGGGGGCGGCCGCCTCGGCGCCGAAGCCGCCATGCTCGACGATGACGGCGCAGGAAAAGCGCGGCGCGGCGACTGGCCCGTAGGAAATGAACAGCGAGTTGTCGCGTTTGTCCCAGGGCAGGTCTTCGTTGCGGATCACGCCCTTGGCGCGCTCGGCCATCGTGATGCGGCGCACCTGGGCGGTTCCGGTCTTGCCGCCGATCTGGAGACCCGGCTCGTCGATGCGCAAGCGCAGCGCGGTGCCGCCCGGCTCGTTGACGACGCCCGCCATGCCGCTAGCGACGAGCGCCAAGTGCCGCGGATCGACTCCGAGCGAGGGCGCGGTCGGGTTCGGCTTGACGATGTTGGTGCCCGCAAAAACGCTTTCGGGACCGCGCACGAGGCTCGGCACCACGGCTCTGCCGCCGTTGACGAGGCGCGCGGTCATGAGCGCGAGCTGCAGCGGCGTCGCGATCACGTAGCCTTGGCCGATGCCGGAGATGGCCAGTTCGCCGGCGTGGTATTTGGTGTCGTTCGGGAAGTGGCGGCGCTTCCACTCCGTGTCGGGCATGATGCCCGGCTTCTCGTTCGGCAGATTGATGCCGCTCGGCACGCCGACTCCGAATTTCCGGATGACCTCGGCCATCTTGTCGATGCCGGTGTGGAGCGCGGCTAGATAGAAGAAGACGTCGCAGCTCGCCTTGATCGCGTCGCGCACGCCGATGCCGCCGTGGCCGCCCTTCCGCCAGCAATGCAGCACGGCGCCGCCGAGCGACAGCGAACCGCCGCAGGAGAAAGACGTGCGCTCGGTGATGCTGCCTGACTGCAGCGCGGCGATGGCCGTCATCACCTTGAAGGTCGAGCCAGGATTGTATTGGCCCTGGATGCACTTGTTGATCAGCGGCGTCGTGATGTCGCCGTTGAGATTGCGCCAGAGCTCGGCGCCGATGCCGCCGACGAAAGCATTGGAGTCGAAGCCGGGGAACGAGGCAAGGACGAGCACCTCGCCGGTGTGCACGTCCATCAGCACCACGGCGCCGCTGCTGTGCTGGGCCAGAAGGCCCATCGCGTAGCGCTGCAGCTCGAGATCGATCGAGAGCGAAACGTCGGGGCCGGGCGTGCCCTCCACCCGTGCCAGCTCGCGCTGCACCTTGCCGGCGGCGTTGATCTCGACCTGGGCGTAGCCGCTCTGGCCGCGGAGCTGCTTGTCGAGCACGCGCTCGACGCCGCCCTTGCCGAGGCGGAACTCGGGCAGCGAGAGCAGCGGATCACCGTCGATCGCCTGATCGTCCTCGGTCGGCGGCGCCACGTAGCCCACGACATGCGCCGTGTTGCTCGCGGCCGGATAGTTGCGTGTCAGGCCCTTTTCGACCACGACGCCGGGCAGGTCCGGAATGTTGGCCTCGATCCGCGCCAGCTTGTCCCAGGTCAAATCGACCGCGACCGGAAACGGCACCCAGCGGCGGCGCCGCCTGATCTCGCGCACGAGGCGCGTGCGGTCGTCCGCGGGAAGGTCGAGCAGTTCGCCGAGGCGATCGATGGTAAGCGCGAGATTGGGCGTGCGCTCGGCGATGACGTAGACGCGGTAATCCTCGCGATTGCCGGCCATGATGAGGCCGTTGCGGTCGAGCAGGCGCCCTCGCGGCGGGATGAGGAGGCGCGTGTTGACGCGGTTGTCCTCGGCCTGGACGGCGTAGTCCTTCGCCTCCACGACCTGAAGCTGATACATGCGGGCGGCGAGCGCGCCGGCCGCGGCGACCTGGATGCCGCCGAACACCATCGCGCGCCGCGTGAAGACCTTCTTCTGGTCAAGCTCGGCGTCGCGGTTCTGCGCCTGCTTCTTCGCCTGCTCGAGGCCGGTGGTGCGCCGGGGGCGCCGGCTGGGCCGCGTGCGCCCTCCGCCAAGGCTCCCCATCTTCATGCCGGCCTCGGCAATCCGCGCTCGATGCGCATCAGCAGGAAGGCGAGCGCCGGGAAGGCCGCGACCGTCAAGAGATATTGCATGCCGCCGGGCCAGGGCGAGAGCACGGTGCGGTAGACGAAGGCGACGGCGCCCCAAGTGGCGATGGCGGCGATCAGCGAGGTGACCGCGAAGCCGAGCCACAGCACTTCGAAGCTCCGCGTCCGCAGCAGCCGCTGCTGCGCCCAGACGAAGCCCTGCACGGCCAGGAGCACGAGCGCGCCGGTGCCGAGCGGCGTGCCGCGGATGAGGTCCTCGAACAGGCCGGCCGCGAAGACGCCGACGTAAGGCAGGTATTGCGGCCGCCAGATTGCCCAGCAATAGACCGCCATGACCGAGAAGGCCGGCGTCACCGCGTTGAAGCCGGGGACCGGGATCCAGAGGAGGTCGAGCATGACGGCGCCGACCACGGTGGCGAGCGGCGCCACCTGCG
>JBKOUH010000280.1:0-5165 GCA_046723285.1 Pseudomonadota bacterium | reverse complement strand
GTGTTTCTAGTGTGCTTTGTTGGATCTGAAGTTCGCTCCGGCTCGTGACCCATGATCTGGCGAACTTCAGATCCAGCACGCTAGCCGCCCGCGTGGGCTCCGAAGATCACGTAGATGAAGGCGAACAGGAACAGCCACACCACGTCGACGAAGTGCCAGTACCAGGCCGCCGCCTCGAAGCCGAAATGCTGCTCGGGCTTGAAATGACCCGCACGCGCGCGGAACAGGCAGACGGTCAGGAAGATCGTGCCGATGATGACGTGGAAGCCGTGGAAGCCGGTCGCCATGAAGAAGGCGGAGGGATAGGAGCCGCCCTTTTCGAGCTTGAACGAATCCCAGGCCGACGGATCGGCGATGAGGCGCTGGAACGAGAACGGCGCGCTCGAATATTCGATCACCTGAAACGTCGTGAACAGGAGGCCGAGCACCACCGTGCAGGCGAGGCCGCGCACGAGATCGCGCCGGTTGCCCTCGCGAAGCGCGTGGTGCGCCCATGTGACTGTGACGCCCGAGAGCAGCAGAATCAGCGTGTTCATGAACGGCAGATCCCACGCATCGAACACGGCGATATGCGCCGGCGGCCACTGGCCGCCATTGGCGTGGATGCGCGCGACCTGCTTCGCCTCGGTGGCGTAGAGGAAGTTGTCGAAGAACGCCCAGAAGAACGCCGCGAAGAACATCACCTCCGAGGCGATGAACAGAATCATGCCGTAGCGCAGGCCGAGCTGGACGACTTTGGTGTGGTGGCCCTGGAACTCGGCCTCCTTCACCAGGTCGCGCCACCACATGAACATCGTGTAAAGCACGAGCGCCGCGCCCGGGAGGAACAGCCAGAACGCAGGCTCCTTCAAGCCGACCATGGACGGGTGCATGTAGAAAATGGCGCCCATCGCCAGCACGAAGGCGGCGATGGACCCCACGATCGGCCATGGGCTCGGATCGACGAGGTGGTAGGGATGCTTCTGAGTGCCCGCCATGGTTCGAACTGCTCCGGACTTGGGTCCCCGTTGGCGCCCTAGTTGGGCGTATTGGTGCGCGCGGGGGCCGGCTTTTCGGCCCGCTTCTCGTCGCCCGCGCGGTAGAACGTGTAGGAAAGGGTGATCGTGGTGACGGCGTCGTAGTTGCGATCTTCGAGAATCTTGGGATCGATGAAGAACGAGACCGGCATGTCGGCGCGCTGATGCGGCGCCAGCGTCTGCTCCTCGAAACAGAAGCACGCGATCTTGTCGAAGTATTGCCCGACCGTGTCAGGCGCCACGTTGAAGATCGCGCGGCCGGTGATCGCCTCTCCCGTCTTGTTCTCGGCCACGTAGTGCGCGAGGTGCTGCTCGCCGACCTTGACGCGGATTTCGCGTTGGACGGGCGCGAACAGCCAGGGCAGCGCCGGATCGGTCTCGGCTGTGAAGCGTATGACGATCACGCGCTCCGACGGCTTGGCCGGCACTTCGCCGCCGCGTTGTGTCGTGCCGTTGTAGCCCGTCGTTTCGCAGAACATGCGATAGAGCGTCGGCGAATAGACGACGAGCGCCAGCATCGCGCAGATCGCGGCCACGGAGGCCGCGACCGTGCGCCGTTTCCGGCCGCGGAAGGGATCGCGCAGCATCATTGGCCGCCTCCCATGCGCACGAACGGCAACACGTAGAGCAACACGACGATGCCGGCGAGCACGGCCAAGAGCGCGAGATTGCGCCCGCGCCGGCGGCGGTTGAATTGCTTCCGCTCTTCGTTGCGCGACATCGCTACCATCCAAGCCCCAGGGCTTTATCGATGACGAGCATCGCGAATAGGCCGAAGAGATAAACGATCGAGAAGCCGAACATGCGTTTGGCGACGAGATCGCGCTGATCGCGCAATACGCGCCAGCCATGCGCGAGGAACGCCAGCGAGAAAACGGCGGCCGCGGCACCATAGACCGGGCCCGAGAGGCCGATATAGGCCGGCGCCAGCGCCACCGGCGCCAGCAGCACCGTGTAGATCAGGATCTGCTTGCGTGTTTCGCGGCCGCCGGCCACCACCGGCAGCATCGGCACGCCGGCCTTGGCGTAGTCGCCGGCGCGATAGAGCGCGAGCGCCCAGAAATGCGGCGGCGTCCACATGAAGATGAGGAGAAACAGCACGAGCGGCGCGAGCGTGACGTCGCCGGTGACGGCGGCCCAGCCGATCAATGGCGGAAACGCGCCCGAGGCGCCGCCGATGACGATATTATGCGGCGTGCGCCGCTTCAGCCACGCGGTGTAGACGAAGACGTAGAACGCAATGGTCAGCGCCAAAAGCGCGGCGGCAATCCAATTCACGGCCACACCCATCAGCGCCACCGCGGCCGCGGCGAGCACGACACCGAACGCGAGCGCGTTCTCGGGGGCGACGCGGCCCGCCGGGATCGGGCGGTTCTTGGTGCGCGCCATGACCGCGTCGATATCGCGGTCGTACCACATGTTGATGGCGCCCGAGGCACCCGCGCCGACCGCGATGCAGAGCACGGCGATGAAGGCCAGGAACGGGTGCAGCGCGCCCGGCGCGAGATAGAGCCCGACGAGGCCGGTGAATACGACGAGCGACATCACGCGCGGCTTCAGCAGCGCGAGATAGTCCCCGGCGCTGGCGCCTGCGCTCAGTGCCGGCGTCATCGACGCCGCAACGTCACGCTCGATTGCGCTGCTCGCAGCCGGAGGGCTCATCCCTTGCTTCGTTCCCTAGCGGATTTCGCGCGCGTCAGTGCCGCGCCGCGGCTTCGATCTTCGGCAGTTCCTCGAAGGTATGGAACGGCGGCGGCGAGGCCACCTTCCACTCGAGCGTCGTCGCCCCCTCGCCCCACGGATTCTCGGCGATCCGGGCACCCTTGGTCAGCGTGTAGAACACGAGCGCCAGGAACATCAGCACCGAAACGCCGCCGATGTAGGAGCCGTAGGAGGCGATGTGATTCCAGCCGGCGAGCGCATCGGGGTAATCGGGAATGCGCCGCGGCATGCCGGCCAGGCCGGCGAAGTGCATGGGGAAGAACGTGATGTTGGCGCCGATGAACGCGGTCCAGAAGTGGAGCTTGCCGAGCCACTCGGGATACATGCGCCCGCACATCTTCGGGAACCAGTAATAGAAGCCGGCGAAGATCGAGAAGACGGCGCCCAAGCTCAGCACGTAGTGGAAGTGCGCGACCACGTAGTAGGTGTCGTGCAGCACGTTGTCCAAGCCGGCATTGGCGAGCACCACGCCGGTGACGCCGCCGACCGTGAACAGGAAGATGAAGCCGAACGCCCACAGCATCGGCGTGGTGAGCCGGATCGAGCCGCCCCACATCGTCGCGATCCACGAGAAGATCTTGATGCCGGTCGGCACCGCGATGACCATCGTCGCGGCCGTGAAATAGGCGCGCGTGTTCACGTTCAGGCCGACCGTGAACATATGGTGCGCCCAGACGATGAAGCCGATGAAGCCGATCGACACCATCGCATAGGCCATGCCGAGATAGCCGAAGACGGGCTTCCGCGAGAACGTCGAGACCACCTGGCTGATGATGCCGAAACCCGGGAGGATGAGGATGTAGACCTCGGGGTGGCCGAAGAACCAGAACAGGTGCTGATAGAGGATGGGATCGCCGCCGCCCTGCGGGACGAAGAACGTGGTGCCGAAATTGCGGTCGGTCAGCAGCATGGTGATGGCGCCGGCCAGCACCGGCAGCGACAGCAGCAGCAGGAACGCCGTTACCAGGATCGACCAGACGAAGAGCGGCATGCGGTGGAGCGTCATGCCCGGCGCCCGCATGTTGAAGATCGTGGTGATGAAGTTGATGGCGCCGAGGATCGACGAGGCGCCGGCCAGGTGGAGCGAGAAGATCGCCATGTCGACCGCGGCGTCCTCGTGGCCGGTGAAGCCGAGCTTCGCCCCGGCCGAGGAGAGCGGCGGATAGACGGTCCAGCCCGTGCCCGCGCCGCCGGCGATCAGCATCGACAGCACCAGCAGCAGGAACGACGGAACCAGCAGCCAGAAGCTGATGTTGTTCATGCGCGGGAACGCCATGTCGGGCGCCCCGATCATGATCGGCACGATCCAGTTGCCGAAGCCGCCGATCATCGCCGGCATGACCATGAAGAACACCATGATCAGGCCGTGACCGGTGATCAGCACGTTGAAGAAATGGTTGCTGGGGACCCACCCCTGGAGGCCGGGCTCCTGCAGCTCGAGCCGGAACCACACCGAAAACGCGGTGCCGATGATCCCCGCCATCACCGCGAAGATCAGGTACATCGTGCCGATGTCCTTGTGGTTCGTGGAATAGACGAAACGGCGCCAGCCGGTCGGATGATCGTGATGCCCGTGCGCGTCGGCCGCGTGCGCGTGGCCGTGATCAGCTGCCGGGGCCTGGGTCGGGGTGGGGGTCGGGCTCATCGCCGGTACCTTTCCGTCTGAATCAGAGCGCGGGGGCGAGAATCTACTTGTGCGCCGGCGCGGCTTCGGCGCGCTTCGGCTCCTCGACCTTGTCGAACTTCTTCTTCGCGTCCTCGAGCCACTTCTCGTACTCGTCCCGCGGCACCGCCTTGACGGCGATGGGCATGAAGCCGTGATCGTCGCCGCAGAGCTCCGAGCACTGGCCGTAATACATCCCGGGCTTCTTGGCGAAGATCCAGGTTTCGTTGATGCGGCCAGGATTGGCGTCGACCTTGACGCCCATCGACGGCATCGCCCAGGAATGGATCACGTCCATCCCCTGCACCAGCATGCGCACCTGCGTTCCGACCGGAACGACGATGGGATTGTTGACGTCGAGCAGGCGGATCGGCTTGCGACCGTTGGCCTGCTCGAATTCGGCGCAGCTCTTCTTGTCGGACTCTTCCTTGTTGCCGCGGCAGACGATGCGGCTCTCGAAGAAGAAGCGCGCCTTGTCGAGCTTGTCGACCGGCTTGCCGTCCTTCAGCACCGGCTTGCCCTGCGCGTCGACCTCGTAAGAGGCCTCGTAGACGTAGGACCAATACCACTGGTGCCCACGCGCCTTGATCGTCACGGTCGCCTCGGTCGCCTTGTCCGAGTAGTAGAGCAGGCGGAACGACGGCACCGCGATCACGACCAGGATGAGGATCGGGACGACGGTCCACACCACCTCGATCATCGTGTTGTGCGTCGTCTTGCTCGGCGTGGGGTTGGCGCGCGCGTTGTAGCGCACGATGACCCAC
>JBKOUH010000348.1:0-5632 GCA_046723285.1 Pseudomonadota bacterium | reverse complement strand
GTAGGCGCTGATGACGGTCGGGAAGAAGACGCCGAGCGCGATGGTGGCGACCTTCGACGATTCGCCGATGCCGAACCAGAGGATGAACAGCGGCAGCAGCGCAATCTTGGGGATCGGGAAGATCGCGGCGGTGATTGGGATGCCGATCGCGCGCGCGACCGAGAAGATGCCCATGGCGAGGCCGATCGCGAGGCCCGCGGTGGTGCCGATCGCCCAACCGAGGCCGATGCGATAGAGCGACTCGCCGATATGAAGCCCGAGCTTGCCCGAAGCGGCGAGATCGCGGAGCGCGTGCACGACGGCCAACGGCGAAGGCATGGCAACCGGCGAAAGGAGCCTGGTCGACGACGCTGCCTGCCAAAGCACGATGATCGCGGCAAAGGCCAGCCACGAGGCCCAGCGCCGCCCCTTCGGCTCGAAGCCGCCGCCGCGGAAGGAGACGGGCTCAGGCATGCTGCATCTCGCGCTCGGCCACCTGCGCCTCGCGCTTGATCGAATCCCAGAGCGCGTCGTGCAGGCGAGCCATGTCGGCGGCGCGCTCGGGCCGCGCGCGCTGCTCGCGTGGAATGCCGACCTCGAGCACGCGGATGAGGCGGCCCGGCCGGCGCGACAGCACGCCGACGCGGTCGGCCAAGCGCAGCGCTTCGTTGAGATTGTGCGTGACGTAGATGCTCGTCGTGCGCTCGCGCGCCCAAATCGCGATCAAATCCTCGATCAGGAGATCGCGCGTCTGCGCATCGAGCGCCGAGAGCGGCTCGTCCATCAGCAGCACGGCGGGCTTGACCGCGATCGCGCGCGCGATGCCGACGCGCTGGCGCATGCCGCCCGAGAGCTCCTTCGGGTAGGCGCGCGCGAAATCGGCGAGGCCGCACAATGCCAGCACCGCGCCGATGCGCTGCTTCATCTCGGCGGCGCCGAGCGCATGGTGCTCGAGCGCAAGCGCCACATTGCCTTCGACCGTGCGCCAAGGCAGCAGCGCGAAATCCTGGAACACGTAGGTGAACGGGTTGAGGCAGCCCTCTGGCGGCGCGCCCGAAGCCGCGACCGTGCCGGCGGCGGAACGCAGCATGCCGCCCATGATGCCGAGCAAGGTCGATTTTCCGCAGCCCGAAGGTCCGATCAGCGCGAAGGTCTCGCCCGCGCGCACCGTGAACGAAACGCCGTCGAGGACATGGAGGTCCCCGTAGCGGTGCGAGATCCCGCGGACCTCGATCTGCATCGCTCCTATTCCTTCGGCACCTCGAGATGCCCCTTGATGAAGGAGAGGTCGAGAACGGGCTTGGCGCTCACGCTTTTGTCGACCATGCCCTGCGCCTGATACCACGCGACCTGGCGATAGATGTCGGAGACGAGCAGGCGCCCCTCGGGATCGATGAAATTGGCGCCGGCAAGGACGGTGGCCGGCGCCGGCTCGGGCTGCACGTATTTCTTCATGATCGGGAAGAGCGCCGCGGCCTCGGCGCCGAACACGCGCTTGCCCGAAGCATCGCGCTGCAGATAGGCCTTGGCGTAGTCGCGCGCGCCTTTGACATAGGCGCGGAGGAATTTCTCGACCATCGGCCGGCGCGTCTCGATCGTCTTGGGCGTGACGAAGATGGCGCCGAGCTGCCACGGCGTTTCCTGGTGCACCCAGCCGATGATCTTGCCGGCGCCGTCCCTCTCGAGCTTCAAGGCGGAGGGCGCGACGGTCAGGATCGCGTCCACCTGATTGCCGGTGAGCGCCGCCGCCATGTTGGGCACGGTCTGCAACAGCCGCAGCTTCAGATCGCCGAGCTTGAAGCCGCGTTTGTCGGCGAGCGTGCCGAGATTGTAGTGGAACGTGGAGCCGGCGGTGGTGATGCCGACCGTCTTGCCCGGGAACTGCGCCACCGAGCGGAAACCCTCGTTCCACGCCTTCATCGACACGACGTAGGCGACGAAATCGTAGCCCGGCTCCTCGCGGCTCTGCGCGGCGATGATCTTCAGGGCGCCCTTGCCGGCGAGATTGTAGAAGCCCGCCGTGAGGCCGCCGACCCCGACGTCGAGATCGCCGGACGCCGTCGCGACCGCCACGGCCTGGGCCGCCTGGATCGCCTTGGTCTCGACCTCGAGCCCCTCCGCGGCGAAATACCCGCGCTCCTTGGCGATGAAGACCGGCGACGCCGAGACGAACGGCAGCGAGCCGACGGTGATTTTTTCGGCCGCGGCTTCACTTGCCGCCGGCAAGACAAGAGTGGTGGCGAAAATGCTAGCCAAAACGCGCTTCATTACTTCCTCCCGACAGATTCTTGAGATCAAGTTGCTGTCATCCCCGCGAAAGCGGGGCCCCATTTCTCCGGCGACGCGTTTTCGCAGCAGGAGGATTGACTGTGGAAGCGCCGTGTGGGCCCCCGCTTTCGCGGGGGCGACAATGTTGTTTGGTGGAAAAATCCTCAAGCCCCCGCTCACACCACCCGCCCCGGGTTCATGATGTTCTTGGGGTCGAGCGCGGCCTTGAGCGTCTTCATCATCTGGAGCTCGACCGGCGGGCGGTAGCGGACCATTTCGCCGATCTTCAGGCGGCCGATCCCGTGCTCGGCCGAGAAGCTGCCGTTCATGCCCATGACGATGTCATGGACGATGCGCTGCAGGCGCTCCCACTCGCCCAAGAATTTCTCGCGCGTCCAGCCTTGAAGCGGCTGCGAGAGATTAAAGTGGATGTTGCCGTCGCCGACATGGCCGAACGCGACGACGCGGACGCCGCCGAGTGAAGCCTCGGCGGCTTCGGTGGCGCGCGCGATGAATTCGGCGACGCGCGAGACCGGCACCGCCACGTCGTGCTTGATGCTGGCGCCTTCGGGCTTCTGCGCCTCGTTGATCGAGTCGCGGAGCTTCCAGAACTGGCGCGCCTGGGCCGTGCTCGCGGCGAAGACGGCGTCGAGCACGAGTTTCTCGCTCTCTGCCTTGGCCAGAGTCTCCTCGAGCGGCGCGCGCAGCGTGCCCTCCTCGCCCTGGCCCGAGAGTTCGATCAGCACATAGTGCGGAAAGACACGGACCGCAGGCGGAGCGCCGAACGGATCGCTCGTGCCGGGGATGTTGCGCAACACCATTTCGAGCGGCAGGCGGCCGATCAGCTCGTACCCGGTCACCGCCTCGCCGGTCGCTTCCTGGAGGCGGTTCAATAGCGCCACCGCCGCGTCCGGCGTGGGGACCGCAGCGATCGCGGTCTGGCGATCGCGCGGCAGCGGGAACAGCTTCAGCACCGCGGCGGTGATGACGCCCAACGTGCCCTCGGCGCCGACAAAGAGGTGGCGGAGCGCGTAGCCGGTGTTGTCCTTGCGCAACCCGCGCAGGCCGTCCCACACTTCGCCGCTCGGCAACACGACTTCGAGGCCCAGCATCAGCTCGCGCGCGTTGCCGTAGCGCAGCACGCCGGTGCCGCCGGCATTGGTCGAGAGATTGCCGCCGATCTGGCACGTGCCTTCAGCGCCGAGACTCAGCGGGAACAGGCGATTGCGCTCGGCCGCTTCCTTCTGGATGTCGGCGAGGATGCAGCCCGCCTCGACCGTGATCGTGTTGTTGACCGGATCGATCGCGCGCACGCGGTTCATGCGCGAAAGCGAGAGGACGATGCCCTCGAAACTCGCATCCGGCACCGAGCCGCCGACGAGGCCGGTGTTGCCGCCTTGCGGCACGATCGGGATGCCGGCTTCGTGGCAGATGCCGACGACGGTCGCCGCCTCGGCGGTATTGGCGGGGCGCACCAGCATGGCAGCGCGGCCCTGCCAGAGCCCGCGTTCATCCTTCAAGCGCGGCGCCATCTCGGCGGGATCGCTCGTCCAGCCCTTCTCGCCCACCGCCGCTTTGATGCGGGCGAAGGCTTCATCGTGGCGCGCGGCGGGGCGCGGACGCGATGGCGGGCTTTCGTTCATGCCGATGATTTAGTCGAGAGCGGCAGGGGAAGCCAGGAGCCGCGATCATGTCCCGCCGGGCGCCGCCGGTTCAATGCTTGTTCCCGTGCCCAGGGCGTGGCCGCAGGCTATGGTAGCGGCGCCACGCAACGGGAATTTCCGATGACGCCGCTTCGCCTGCTCGCGCCCGCCGCCGCTGTTCTCTTTGCCGCCGCGCCCGCGCTCGCCGAGACCTGCATCGACCGCGGCGCCGGGCAATATGCCTCCAACGCCAAGCTCTGCGTGAGCTCGGTCTTGAAGCCGCAGGGCGCCAATAAATACGGGCCCGAGAACCTCTTCGGCGACGGCGAGGCCGCGTGGTGCGAGGGCGCGCCCGGCAGCGGCAAGGGCGAATATATCCGCATCACCTATGCGTCGCCGGTGAGCTTCAAATCGCTGCTGATCGGCAACGGCTACGCCAAGTCGAAGACGGCGTTCTTCAACAATGCGCGTGCCCGCACCGTGCGCGTCGAGACCGGCGACGGGCTCACCTTCGCGGCCGAGCTCAAGGACAGCCAGGAGATGCAGACGATCCGGCTGCCGCGCGCGGTCAAGACCACGACCGTGCGCCTCGAGATCGTCGACGTCTATGGCGGCGACAAGCACAGCGACATGTGCCTGCACTTCTTCACGCCGAATTTCGAGGAAATGGACCAGCAGAATTGACGCTCCCCGCCCCGGCCAGCGCGGAAACTGGACAACGCCGCCGAACCCCGCCATCTATCGCGGCGCCAGCACCGCGGGGACATTTCGTGCCGCCGAAGACGAAGCGCCGCACGCAGGAAGAACGCAGCGCCGAGACGCGCCGGCGCCTGTTGAACGCCACGATCGATCTCCTGATCGAGCGCGGCTATGCGCGCTTGACCACCGCCGACATCGCCAGGCGCGCCGGCGTCTCGAACGGCGCGCGCGTGCATCATTTCCGCACCAAGGAAGATCTCGTCGTCGCCGCCAACAAGGAAATCTACGGCGAGGCCGTGGCGCTCGGCACGCAGCGCTCAGAGCGCGCGAGCGACTTCAAGACGGCGATCAAGGATTGCTTCGACGACCTCGTCTCGCTCTATTTCGGCCGCTTCTTCCTGGGTTCGCTCGACGCCGTCGTCGCCGCGCGCACCGACCGGCGCCTGGCGCGGCGCATCCATCCCGTCATCGTCGACTATCACGCCGCGATCCGCCGCGCCTGGACCGAGGCGTTCGTCGCGACCGGATGCTCCCGTGCGGCGGCGGCCGACACCTACGACGTGATCCTCCACACCGTCCGCGGCATGGCGCTCACCTCGACCCGCCAGAAAGACCCCGTGCCGAATGCCCGCCTGGTCGCGAACGTGACGCACTTGCTCGCCGAAGCGTCGCGCCGGTGAGGGCCCGATCCCAACCGGGGCGGGCCGCCCATCGATAAACATACAGAGCAAGCGCTCTGTTTCTGTTGACGGCCTGCCCGGGCGCTCGCATAGTCCGCATCAAGCCGCCCGGTCTTGCGTGGCGGCACTGGAAATTGATGGGAGGAAGACATGGCCAGACACCGCACGGTCGCACTTCGCGCTCTCGCTCTCGCCGCCGTCGCCCTTGCCCCGCTCCAGGCTCTCCGCGCACAAGAGGTGCGCGTCGGCTTCGTCACGACGATGACCGGCGGCGGCGCGCTGATCGGCGACCCGATGCGCAAGGGTTGGGATTTGGCGCTCGAGCATCTCGGCGGAAAATTCGGCGGGCTTCCGGGCAAGATC